>ONYS01000039.1 GCA_900322095.1 uncultured Prevotella sp. | reverse complement strand
TTCCACGCTGGCCAGTTGCCGCAGGCTCACCCCGTTGTACCAGTAGCCCTTGTCGTCGCTGCTGCACACGTAGAGGTTGCCCTGTCTCGGGATGAAGTCATCATCCTCATACAGCTCCCGTCCCTCCCAGTTCAGCGCCCCCGATGTCGGGCGACCGCTCAGCATCCCCAGGGCGGCCGCCGCAAAGCAGCCACGGCTCCTCACGTAGTAGATGCCGAGCCCGTAGGCACCGCCGGCGACGCTTGCCTGCTTCACATCCATATCATCCACGATACCCGCGAAGGGGAGCACCCTCATATCCAGGCCGCCTCCGCTTCCGCCGCTTCCGCCGAGGTAGGCCTTCACCACCTCCGCCGTCACCTTCATCTGCTTGTTGCCGCCGTCCGTCGCCGTCTCTATCAGAAACTTGTCGCCGTCCCAGACCGCGGCGCCTATCTTGAAACTTGTTGTTACGTCCATCTCCGCCGCCTCCTAATAGAAGATTCTACAATACCAGACACCGCCAATGCCCACCACAAAGGCCACGCTCCTTGCTGCCACCTTCACGTCGCCCCAGTCCTTGCCGTCGTTGATAGAGCGTATCGTCTGCCCGCTCACAGCCGGCAGAAGGTGATAGGCGCTGCCGTCCAGGCCAGCGAAGAGGTAGCAGTTGCCGTCCTTGATGGTCTTCGGCAGGGTGATGTGCGTGTCCGTGTTGTTGCTGTGTCCCACCATCACCACCGCGCCCGAGCGCACCCGTAGCGATCCGCCCGTCACCGTCCCCACGCTTCCCGTCGCCTCGCTGCTGTCCATCATCGTGCAGTGGGCCGTCACCGTTGCCGTCTCCGGGGTCAGTCCTCGCGTTATGCCTCCTAAGATGTCCAGGGCCACGCCCGATCCGCCCTTGGCGCTCAGCTGGAGGGCGGCACCGTATTGATTAGACCCGGCCCCCGTCTCGTAGCCTATCGCGGCCACGATGTTGCTCTCCGAGTCCACCAAGAACTTGCGGTTGCTGTAGTAGATGTCGTTCGCCGTCTCCAGTTTCAGGATCCCGGGCGAGAGCGTCACCTTAGAGTGGCTCACGCTGCTCTCGCCGGTCAGCGTGCTGCCGTTGATCTCGAAGCCGGCGATCTTTCCCGTCGTCGCCGTCACGTTGCCCTCTATATAGGCGTTCTTGCTGTACAGCGTCCCGTCCTTGCTCACCGTGAAGGTATAGGCGCTATAGTTGTCACCGGTCACCCCCGGATAGTTGTGGCGCTCTCCCACCCATAGCGGGAAGTCGCCGCCAAGACCGGCATACTGCCGTCCGTCGTTATCCAGCACCGCGATGTTCGCGCCCGTCATGAAGTCTATACGGGCGTTCTTGGCGATCAGCGTCTGGAAGAAGGCGTCGTTGGCGTTCACCGCCACCTGCTTCCAGTGGTCGTCGCGCTGGCTGTCCTTGCTGTGGGTGTACGTCTCCTTGCAGACATACAGCAGCCAGCCGGTCTCGGCCGCGTCGTTGCGCTCTGCGTAATAGTCCAGGTAGCAGAAGCCGTCAGCCGTCACCGTGTCGCCGCTGTAGTAGATCCTGCCTTCCACAAGCGTCTTGTAGATCCTCACCGTGCGCCCGTTCGTGCCGGGATCGCCCTGCCTGCCTTGCTCGCCGGCAAACTCGCCGACATCCAGCCACCGGTCGTCCATGGCCATGTAGATATGCTTCCCGATGCTGTAGGCGTCGCCCACTTCCGAGTTCGTCCCCGTCCACACGCCGCGGCTGAGGGCTGTCTTGCCCTGGAGCATGAAGGCCACGTGCACGTCGTCGCCGTATTGGTCGATCAGCACCACCTGTCCGTTCGCCCAGTCCCTCGGGTCTGCCTCAAAGGCCGTCTTGGTCTTATACCAGGCTTCGGCCCTTCCTCTCATCCGCCAGCTGTTGCCGTCCTTGCCGGGCACGCCGTCTTTGCCCGTCTGTCCCGTCAGCCTCACGTAGGAGGGCTGCCCCGTCACCTTTACGCCTCCGGCTGCTCGGCTCCATGCCGTCTCGCGCAGCCACAGGTCACGTCCTCCGGGGCCGTCGTCGGCGTGGCGGTGCTCAGCTTGGCGCTGATGCCGTAGGCGTGGTCATAGCCGTGCTCGGTGCCGCTGTCGCCCTTCACTCCGTCGGCGACAACCTTTATCGTGAACTGCATCGTCAACGCTGTCCGTCCCTCACAGTCTATCGTCACCTCCACCGAGGCCGTCTTCCGGTTCTTGTAGTCCACAGTGTCCACCAGCAGCGTCGAGTGGTCGAAGTGGGCCGTGCAGCCGTCGCAGACCATCGTCAGCGCGTATTTCCCCGACATGTTCCCGCCGCTCGTCTCTGCGCAGATCAGTAGCGTCTGCCCCTTCCTCACGGTGATGGAGCAGTGAAGCAGCCATTCACGGCTGCCGTCGGCCTGCGTGGCCACGAGTTCCTGCTTCAGGTTGCCCGAAGCGTCAACGGGCACCGTGTCGGCAATGTTGTCCACCGAGTAGGTGTAGGGGGTGATGCCGTCGATGCCGCCTTCTCCCAATTGCACCAGGTGACCGTCCAGATAGACGTTGTTGATATATGCCGAGTAGCCGCTCATGTTCAGACCGAACATCGAGAGGTTACTGAGATCGCCGAATTGAGCCCGGATGTTGTTTTTTCCGAACGTCCAGTCGTTCACCTTGGCCAGATAACGCTCATAGGTCAGCGCCGAGTACCGGCAGGTCTGCCGGCTGGTGTTCGTAAAGTTGCCGTAGCACACGAAATGCATCGCCCTCGACGGGTGCTTGCTGTAGCTCCCGTCGGCATACTTCCGAAGCTCGTATTTGAAGGCCGAGTTGTGGGCCGTTTCCGTGATGGCCGTGATCTTGAAGTAGCAGGTGTAAAAACCCGAGAACCTGAATCCGCCCTTGCCGTCGTCGCTGTCCGTTGTCGCGTTGTTCTTGTTCTCGTAGTCGTGGAAGATCCCCATGCAGATGTCGTCCACGGCCACCTTCCCGATCTCGCCCTCTTCGAGCTTCAGCTTGATCTCGCCCGTAGCGGCTTCCGTCCCGTCGCTGTTCGCATCCGGAGTCACGCTCTCGATAATGCCAGCGCCCGGAGCTCTCCACTGGTTGCCCACGAACACCTCCACGCGGTTGTATCTCAGCTCGGGGACTTCCAAGAACCGCCTCAGACTAAGGCTGTCAGCCTCCATGCTGCCGTCCCTGCCTATCTTCGCACCGAATCCGGCAAGACCCGAGGCGAAGCCGTCCTTGCCCACGATGGCATCGCCCTTGATAGAGGCATCGCCCTCCACGTGGGCATTACCCATCCCCAGCGTGTGGGTCGTACTATCGTCCATGTCCTTGCGCAGAAAAGGAGCACCCTCAATAAAAGAAAGTAGGGCGAGAAGAGCATTGCCGATACGGTTGGCCGTATTCGCATATAGCTTCGTCTCGTCGCGGATGCCTTCTAAGGTCCTTCTTAGCAATTCTGTCGCTGCTGTCTTTAACATGAAGTACGTCGTTTTAATTTATCACAAAGATAGCCTATGTAGTAGAGGCGAAAAAATACCTGTCATTAGTCTTTTGTCGTGAAGTGCTTGGTGACATCGCCATTGAAGATGTCCTCCAGCGCGTCGGCCATCAGGCCTTGATAAGCTTCACCGTAGAAGGCCGCTTCCACCTCGCCCAGTCGCATGACTGAGGCAAAGTATTTCTTGTTGAACCAGTCTCGCTACTTTCGGTGCTTGTTGTTCGTCTTCCAGTCCTCGAGAAATTTCAGGTCGCCGCCATTCCCGCGCTTATAGCCCTTGCCCGTTCCCAGTGCCACGTAGATGCCGTAGTAGGCGAAGCGGTGCTCTATGAGCGTAGGACTGCCTTGTGTTCGGTGCCCGCTGATGGAGGAGTAGAGTTTTCCCGTCCTGTAGACTTTCATCTTCATCAGGCGCTCTCTCCAGTACTTCATCATCTCCCGGGTCCAGCCTTCCTCATATTTGTTGATGTCCTCCTGCGTCACAGGAGGCTGTATGTTACTCCCACTCATCTTTCTTGTATGTCAGGTCTGTCGGTTCCTCGTTCTCGAGCATGAAGTAGAGGCCGGTTGCCCCGTTCAGGGAGTATCGGCCGAGTTCCTTGTAGAGCACGTTCTCCACGTCGAGGAACACCAGTTCCTTGCGCATCTCACGCTGTTTCTCGTAGAGCAGCCGCGTGATGAACTGCTTGAACACCTTCCGGCAGAGGCTCATTTTCTCGTTGTGATCCTCGCCGTCGTTGTAATGGGTCGCTGCCAGTACCCATACGGTGATGGTGCTGCGCGTAAACCAACCTGGCTTGCCGCAGAACAGTCTGTTGTCTGATGTGTCATCTATGACGATGAAGTTCTCTGTCTTGCGGTACTGTGCCATCACGCCCTCGAGATTCTCGGGGCCGGAAGCCAGCACAGCCTTGAAGCCGTTCTCCTGGCAGATGCGGTTATGCTCTGCCAGCCATTTGATTTTCGCTATTGCGTCGAGTCTATTTTCCATATTTCCTTTCCCATTCCTCTGCCTCGCGTGCCTTGGCGTCCAGTTCGGTCAGGCATCGCCAGCAGTCCAGTTCCTGTACTCTTTGTTCCTTCGTCACGTCTCCCTCCGTCAGAGCCCTCAACTGGGCGTTGATGATGTCCATCATCGGCGGCACGTCTCCGCCGGTCTTCTTGAAGAAGTGGGGGAATGCCTTGGCCATGGCCAGTTTCACCGACGTGTACCAGATGAAGGTTCCCGTTCGCTCTGCAGGAGTAAGCGTCAGCGTCTCCGGCGCGTCGTCATTGCGGTTCCTGTAGAGGATGCGGGCCAGCGCGTCCAGCCGCTTCTCGTCCTTCGTCTTCAGGAATCCCTGATAGATAAGCTCGCAGTTGAGATAGTCCACGAACGGCACCCCATGAAGGAGTACATCGACCGCATGATAGCCCTGGATGCGCTCCAACCTCACACCCATGCCGTCATACGAGTCGATGTAGTCGAATTGATGCAGCAGGCTCTGTATCTGCCACGTCGATATGTTGAACTTCCTTCTTCTGCTGTCTCCCTCCAGACGGCACGTGATTCCCCCGGCTATCTTCCTTACCACCTCCAGCCCGGTGAAGCGCAGGAACATGTACGTCTTCACCGTAACCGGATCCGTGAAGGTAGACAGCAGGAAGAAGACGTAGCGCAGCTGGTCCTGCGTCAGTTCCTTCCAACCTCGGGGCGCGTTGAGCAGCAGTCCGTCAGCCGTTGAATATGAACAGTGGGGAGTCCTTAGTGTTGGCATAGTCTTCGAAATGTCTGGCCTGGTATACGTTTGATTTCATGTAGGGCTGGAAGTCATCGGGATTCTTCTCCATGACCTCGACAATTCTTTTGTCGAGGTCTTTTATTACGTTTGGGCCGCAGGTTTTGTTGTCCTGCGTATAGAACCCTATGAGGGTACGCATCAGGTGCAGCAGCTTCTCCTGGCTTTCCGTGGTGTCATTGTTCCTGATGTTGTCGAGCAGTGTTTCCATCTCTTCATCTGAGATAACCCATCTCAGATGCTGGTCGGCCGAGTAGATGCAGCCTTGAGCTTGCGTCCAGATTTCCTTTGTCACCAAAGCGATTCTGCCATAGCGCTCGAGCATGCCGATGGAATAGAAGACCGTCGGGATGTTGGCGTCAGCCTGCTCCGTCTCCCCCCATCCGTCGATGCATCGCAGCATGTCGATGAGTATGCCCAGGCCTTTGAGCCACTGGCGGGATACCTGTGAGCGCAGTGCGTCGACACGGGCTTTCGATGCAGGTGCCGTGTCCTGCGTGCTGACGATGCCGAAGCCGGTGGCCGTAAGAACGAGATCGAGCGATGAGATGTTCTCAGAGAAGGCTTTCCGGCAAACCACCTTCTGTGTCTGCTTGAGCAAAGATTCGTTTGTCTCGAGCGCTTTCATGCCCACATCGCCCAGCACGTTCGTCGTGATGAGGTCGGCATTCTCCTCAATGAAGGGAAGGAGCATGTCGAACACGTCGTTGTTTTTAGTCGTCGCCGTGATGACGTTCTCCTCCAGCACGCTTTTGTCAATCTTCAGTTGTTCCGTCAGTGTTGCCATTGTCTTCGCCTCCGTTTTTGTCTGTTGTCACTTCTTTCTTCTCCTTGTTCTCGTCGAGGGTCGTCAGCACGATCATCGGCACGTCGACGCCGATGTCCTTCTGCCATCCGTTGTACCACAGCACCACCTTGAAGGGCTGCAGCAGCACGTCGTGGAAGGCAGCCTCGTTGGCCTGCTTCAGCAGGAAGAGCTCGCGCTTGTCGGAGCCTGAATTGTTCATGGCCGACTTGCCCGGCGTTGCTCCTACCAGGTTTGGGTGGATGTTGTCACCATAGCAGAGCGAGTTGGATGCCTCCTGCACGTCGTCGCTCCAGTCTCCTCCTTCCTTCTTGCCCGCCGTGATGTCGTTGATGCGCACCATGCGTACCTCCTTGCCTGATGCCGGCTCGATGTAATAGCCAGTTATCCACGTCTTGCCGATGTTCTCATTGCCGCTGATGAAGTTCTCGATGTTCTGCTTCTCCTGCTTCACCCTCGCCCGGCGCTTCTGCGGATCCGTGATGCCCTCGTTGTCGCAGAGGTTGTCCCAGTAGTCCTTGTGCACCTCCACCTGAAAGCGGGGTGGCGCAGAATTGCGGATCTTGGCCCGCTTGCCGCGTCCGATGAGCATGTAGATGTCATACCACGAGTCGCGCAGGATGGCCGTATAGTATGGGACGGGGTAGTACTGGTAGCCCGGAGTGGGGAAGCGGGTCACGATGGCGAACTTCCTCGTTCTCGTGGCGCGTCCGAATGGGTCTGAGGCCAGCGCCTTGCGGGGCTGTCCTGTTTTCGGGTCTGGGTCGAAGCCCAGCCGCACCCTGAGGTCGCCCCATGGGTCGGTATCGTCGAGCATCTCCAGCACCTCCACCTCGTCGGGCTTCATGGCAGAGTCCTTGAAGTTGCCGTAGAAGACGTGCTGGATGCGTCCCATCTCATCGGCTTTCTCGAAACGGCAGTAGCAGCTCTCCTTATGGCGCATCTGCACGATCTGCGTGCCGTCGCCGCTGAGGATGATGGCCGTCACGGTGAAGAAGAAATACTTCATGTCCGTACACTGCTCGATGAAGAAACGGTTCAACTGGTTGCGGAACTCGAACTGCTGAACGTCCTCGTTCTCTGTCTCCTGTTTCGTCTTCTTGTCAAAGAACCTCACGCCCTGGCCGTAGCAGGTCAGCACGTTGTAGAACTTGTTCTGGCTCATCACCATGTTGTCGGCCACCTTCTGGATGATCTCGTAGGGCAACTGGTCGTCGTCGCCGAAGGGTACGTAGAGGTAACTTTTGCCCTTGATGGTGATGGGCTTGTAGGTAATGTTGCTCCCCGAGTCGTCGAAGATGGTGCAGGAGTTGTCAGGGTATTCGGAGTTGGCCGAGCCGGCCTTGTCCGTGCCGCCGAAGCCGCTCACGGAGTAAATCTCCGTGTCGCCCCTCATTCCCACCTTCTTCATTGTAGGTCTCTGTCTCTTTGCCATATCACAAGTAAATTTCGTGTCCCATGAATTCAAAGATGGTGATGTCCCTCACCATCCTTATCTGTCCGTTGACGGGGTTCTTCAGCCTGTGCGTGCCACCCCGCCAGTGGCTGCCGATGACGAGCCATCCACGATATTCGATGATGTCGCCCGATTTCAGTTCCCAGCAGCGCAGGTTGACCAGCTGCGCCCGGATCTTGGCGATGTCGAGCTGCTTCTTCATCTCCGTCAGGTGGATGGGCTTCTTGTAGTCTTTCGTCATAGTAGGAAAAGCAATCCTCCGATCAATCCGCCGACGGTGTCGGCAAAGAGGTCGTTGAAGTCAAACTTTCCGTCCCTTCTCTCATCCAATTTCTCCTTTACGACGCCCGCGATGTAGGCGAAGCCGAATCCCATCACCGCGGCACCGGCCTTGCTGATGCCGCAGTGGATGAGATTGAAGAAATAGAACGATGCCGCTCCTGCCACGAAGGCAATCAGGAGGCAGCAGATGACGTTTGCATACTTGTCAGATGGTATGCCACACATCCATGTGGCGAATTTCTTGAATATCTTTTTCATGTCAGTTGAATGTATAGTCAAACGTGTTGTCGAAGATTCTGCCGGCCCTGCTCAGGTCCACCACGTTGTGGTTGGTCTGGGCGTACATGTAGTCGAAAGTGAAGCGTGCCAACTGTTCGGGCGAGTTGTCAACCTCGCTTTTAGAGTCGGTGATTGTTATCTCCTTCCCGATGACCGGCTGGCCGTCCTTGAAGTTGACGACCCTCACATAGTCCGAGCGGAAGAGCTCGTCGGCCCAGTTCTGCTCCGCCACGGCGAGATAGCCCGTGTCGGCCGAGAACTTGCGCAGCTCCTCTATCTTGTAGTTGCGCTTGTATCGCCCGATGTAGGCCGTCGACCGCGTGTAGGATGGAGCCACCTTGTGTTTTCCCGTGCAGTACAACAGTTCCTCCACTCCGAAGGAGTTGACGAACAGCAACACCGGCGCGCAGTCGGGGTTGTCGAGGTCGATGACGAACGTCTGCGACCTGCTGCCCGCCGTGGCGGTGAAGCTGATGAGCGTCTTGCCTTCGCTGACGAACCTGTTGGGAGATACGTCAATCGTGGTGTATACATCGCTTCCCTTCACGGCAGGCGGCGTAAAGGTGGCCATCGTGCCGTCGCTGTATCTGGCCAGGACAGAGGCAGCCTCGGTTCCAAGGTAGTGCAGGAACTCGAGGCGTCCCAACGATGTGGTTTTGTTGCCGAGAAGCAGGGAGAGGAAGTGAGCGTTGCAGAACGTCTCCGCGTTGATGCTCTCCTGGGCGCTGATGATGTTTGCCGTGCAGTAGATGACGGAAGCCGTCATCGACGTTGTCGACGTGATGCTGTCCGCGTCGTCCATCTCGTTGATGGTGATGGCCAGCGTCACCTTCAGCTTCTGCCTCGCGTAGGCCGTAACTAGGGATGGAAGGTCGGCCAGCGTCACCGTGCCGGCCAGCGGATAGAGCACCTCGTTGAATATCTCCTCCCCGTCGACGGTCATGGTGACGCCCGACTTCACCCCCGATATCGTGAATATGACATCGGGGATGGCGGAAGAGAACAGCGTTCCGGATATACTTTGTGTGACAGTTATCATCTTTACTTCTTTACCGCAAAGATACTATGATGAGAGTGGCCAAGAAAATACAGCATCATTCCTCGCCGCTGCGCTGCAGCCTGTCGATTTCACCCTGCAGCAAGGTTAATGCCTTGTTTATGCAGCCTTTCTGCACTGTAAGACTCTGTTTTGCCCTTCTTAGGGCTGCAAGACGGGTGGAAGCGAAGCAGGAATAACGATAAAAAGGCTCGCCCTGGTACATTTCTACCCAAACGTTTTGTTCTTTGTCGGTGTTGTAGATGATTTGCATATTGTAAGATAGTTAATTCAGGTAATAAAAACGCCTGAAAGTAAAACTCCCAGGCGTGTTTCAGCATCAGGCCGTTCACGAATCTTTTAAGTCCCAAATTTATGGCTCCCCTTAACCTGCTTCAGGGACGTGCAGGTGTGCACTTTTTTGCTGAAGTTTATGAAGTTTACGTTGTGCCTCTTTTGATGTTGCAAATATAGGAAATATTTCCATACATGCCAAGAAAATCCCGCTAAAATTCCACGTAAATATGGAATTTTTTTGAGAAAAGGCCCATGGATTGCTCCACGGGCCCCGGCCAAGTACCTTCGAGGTGTTATCTCATTCTGTAGATCATCCAGATTGGGCTTCCATCGTCGTCCTCTGTGAGCAGATAGCCGTGCTCCACCATGTAAGTGACCACGGTCTTGTCGTCGAGCTCCAGCGTATCAGCGGTTTCATCGATGATTTGCTGGGTGGTCTTGTTGTCCTGCACCATGTTCAGTTCCTGTCTGTTTGACCTGCACTGGAAGTAGGCGTCGAGGACGACTTGTTCTATTCTCATTCCTTCATCTTCATCCTTCATTGACGATTCCTCCTTCTTCGATTTCAGTCTTGATGTTCTTGAATACCATTCTCATTCTGTTCAGCGCCGCCGAGAGCCTGATGACTGTCGGCTCGCTGACCTCGTTCTCGTTGAGGATGACGTCCATGGCCACGTCCAGATTGCTGATGAAGTAATCCAGTTGGTCTTCCTCAACGAAGGTGCGCAGCACCTGCTTGATTTCTTCGTTCGTCATGCCTTGCCTCCTATCTCCATTAGTTCTGTACTTTTCAGAAATTCAGAAAACTCGTTGACTTTTACTTCAACGGTATGGACCGACTTTCCCGTAAGTATGAAAGCAAAGTTGTCGTTGAATTGGTTTACCGGTTTTACACAGACAGATCTATTCATGCCGCTGTTGGTGTTATCTGTACTTTCCTCCAACTTAATGGCCTTACTGCGTGGATGCTTGGCAACTACCTCTTTCATCTTCTTACGTATAGCTTCCACCATATCAGCCCACATTGTTTCGCTGACGATATAACGGTCATAATTCATCCACGTCCACTTGCCAATCTCTCTCATCATGGCATTTACGCTCTGGTACGTCTGTACCTCTACAAAGAATAGTTTCATGCCTTGCCTCCTTTCTCCTCTTTCGACACTGATGGTAACTTGATTGCGTCAACCAAGACGTTTTTGCTGACGAATGAAGCTGCCCGAATGATATTCCTTAATTTCTCATTCAGAGACATCTGCGCGACCAGTATCTTGACGAGTGCATAGAAGTCCCCCTCAACATGGGTATTGATCGTCATTATATCCTTCCCATATATCTCTTTCACCTCCACGTTGACAATCATTCCTTTCTTTGGTTCTGAGTTGATGATTTTTGTCAAGAACTCTTTTATTTCCTCGTTCATCGCTCGCCTCCTTTCTCGTCCTGGTTCAGACGGTACACGAGCCATCCGCTCACTGCCATGGCCGCTACTGTGACAAGTGGAGCCTGCTCAACGCACGCTGCTGCCACTACCATGGCAATCGGCAGCACGATGCCGATGCGGAAGGCGACGCGGCGCGTCACCTCGAACTCAGCGATACGGCTGTAGAACTCGCTCTTGGTGTCGAGCCATTTGTTAACACTTGATTTCGCGCTCTGGATTCTCTCCTTCAGAGTCTTCCGGCTTGAAGCAGAAGGGCTGAGTGCGTAGCCCTGCTCGAAATTGATGCTTGTCTGTTGCATAGCACTATCGTTTAACCTTGCAACCGCCTTGATACGGGTGACGGCTGCTCTCCCCGTTGGTTAAACGATAGTGCTGTAACTCCGAAGAGTGGCAAAATCACGGGAAGGCAGCCGTCATATTTTTAGGCAATACCCTATATCCATAAAAAAAGCCCTGCCATCAGGCCGAGCGATAACCGACGCTCATCGGAGTAGATACAACTACTATCGTTTAACCGATGGCAAAGTTACGAAAACTAATATTAGAAACCAAACATTTTTCCCGAAATTTTCAGTTTTCGGGCAAAAAAAGTGAGGGCAGGGCGCTCATGAGCGCTCTGCCCCCGTGATTTTCGTATCCAGATTCCTGACAATGTATTTGGATTCACAACTAATTTTATTTGTGATACCCTCTTATTTGTGATACCCTCTTATTCGCTTTATGCGATTCCATTGTCTCATCATTTTGCTCTGGTTTTCCATGGGATCACCGTTCATCATGTCCATAAACTTTGTTTTGTCGACGATGAAGGTGAGTACGGTGCCCTCGCTGTCAGTTGTAAGATGAAAATCTCCAAGTGTAATGATGTCCAGGCCGACGATAAAGTCGGGAATACCGGGATAATCGTCGAGAATATCGGCATCCACAAGCGCTGAATACTTTCCGTTCCCAGGCAAGGCAAAACAAAGTGTGGTTGTTCCGACTTTCAGCCCCGTTATGCCTATTTTTGATGACCTTCCATTTGCTACTAATCCAAGTTCCTTGACAATCTTTCTTGATATAGAAGAAAATGTAGCTCCAGTATCCCATATGGCATTAACCACTTTGACCTTTTGAGTTTCTATGTTGTATACTTGCAAAGGCGTCTCTATCTTGATGATGTCCTTGCCAAGATTATAACGGAAAACATTATCTGGAATAACTTCGTTGCCCATAATCTTTGGTTTTTGGGCAAAGATAATAAAATCATTCCAATTTTCCAACGTTGGGAAGAAATAAATCGAAAAAGCCTCCCACGCATCACGCGCAGGAGGTTTCATCAGCCGTTAATCACTAAAAAGTATTAAAAATAATATCTTTTTCGGTCAAAACCTTGCAAGTTAGTATTATTTTTACTACCTTTGCAATGTCAAACAATAACAACATACAATGAGAAGATACAAAGTAAAGGAGGTGATCAAGATGCTCGAAGCCGACGGCTGGGTAAAATGCAAGACCAAAGGCGACCACCGGCAATACAAGCATCCGACAAAACCCGGAAAGGTAACGGTAAGAGGTCACGACAGCGAAGTTCTGAACCAATTCTTGCTCAACAGCATCTGGAAACAGGCAGGGTGGAAATAACCACCCTCCTTTTCAAAACATTATTAACAGACAAAACGATTAAAGCTATGGAGAAAATAAGAGTGGACATACAGTGGTGCGATCACAATTTCGGTGCCACCTTCGGCGATAACGTCCCTGGGGCAATCGTCATCACCGCAAAAACGTATGATGAGTTGATGAAAGAGATTCCCGAAACATTGCGTTTCCATGTGGAGGGAATGTTAGAGGACGGCGACGAAGTTCCAGATTGGCTTCGTAACGGAGACTATGAGTTTGAGTACCATCTTGACACGGCTGCGCTTATCCGCTCCTGTGAGCCCTATGCCAGCCTCGCTGCTATCTCACGTGCCTCTGGCATTAACGAGCGGCAACTGAGCCACTATGCCAACGGCATAAAGAAGCCACGCCCACAGCAGCGCAAGCGCATTGTCGACGGACTGCATGAAATAGGCAGGAAACTTATTGCAGTTGTATAGTTATTGTTTGACAGCAGACCTACAACGGCAGGGCGGGGCATCTGAGCTTCGCCCTTTTTGATGATAAAAAGCCTCCCATGCATCACGCACAGGAGGCCTCTGTTGTTACCGGTTGGTCAGGCCGGCGGTTGTTGAATTTAAACAGTGACCTTTAGACCTGCGCCCCCAGCCCAGGGGCGTCTTCTTGTTCAATACGGCGTTTTAGTGGAAGCCGGGGCTGGAATGTTTTCTGCGGCATGACGGATGCGGTTGCTCAGGTCCAGAAGAGCGCCTCGGAGCTGCTCGGCCTCCTCCTCTGTGAAACCGCCGACGCCACCGTTTCCATCTATGCCATACATCTTATGCTGGAACCATGGCACTGACTTGTCGAAATAAGTCCGTGCTATCTCTCTCCAGGAAACGCTGAGATAGATGTCACTCATGCGCTTCTTCATATCTGTAATCTTGTCTGCCTTTTTGATTGCTACTTCCATAGTTTTAATCTTTTATTTGTTCTATATAAAGGGCTCTCCCCGAAGGGAGGCCCGTCTGTTTCACTTAGGCATGTCCGTCAGCCGGTCAAAGAGGTCTTGTGCGAACTCAAGCAGTTGAGGGTAACCGTCGGGAAAGCTCTTGCAGTAGTTTCTGATGGACTCAATCAGCTCTTTCTCTTCCCAGGTGACTCTCATGTTCACCATTTCTTCTTTTTTCTTTGTCATGCCACTAATCTTTAATTGAACACTGCAAAGATACTATTCTTTTTGATAGTAACCAAATGTTTTACTATTTATTTTGATAGTGTTTCATTTTTTCTTAATAATCAACAAAATTAGCCCGAATTGAGGAATGTGATTTGTCATTCAAATCACTAAAAATCGTCATTTCACCGTGTGAAATACCTCTCTCCGGCGAAGAAAGCGGGTCCCGCGGCCATTTTCTCATGAAAATCGTCGTGGGCTTTCGAGCCGGGTTTGCACTCCGCCGATTTCGCAACCGCCACCAAATCAATGTTTTGCGCGGTTCGAAATCGGCGGAGAGGCGCCTTTCTGAAGGCAGCCCCCCCACCGCCCTAAAACGCCTTTGGAATTGCCCCCCCCCTTAGCGTTTGGCGGAATATGTAGCCCAGCCCAGCCCCATCGGCGGTCGTGCGTCTCCTCGCGAAGCATGAGCGGTGAGTCGCACATCAGGCAATTCCCATACCGCTTTGCAATCGCAAGGTGTTCGGCGCAGCCAACACTGTGCGATTGCCCAGCCTGCGTGGCGCTTGAACGCTTTCGTCCATGGGGGCGATGACGGGAGAGTCTGGCGAGCCAGGCGTTCGTCATCGCTCCCATGGCAACTGACCTGACCTCTCTCCCGACCGGCACTCTGCAGAGTGAAGCCTGGTGTGTGCCAGTCGGGGTCTCTGCAGGCACGAACAAAAAAGAAGCCCCGATTTCTCAGGGCTCCTGCCGGGCATCTCCTTAGTCGGTGAGTTTGTTGATGATCATGCGGCTGGCCTTGTCCACGTCCGTCAACAGGCTGAGCACGTACTTCGGCTCCTCCTTCAGCGATTTTATCCATCCGTCGAGATAGGCAGCGTTGTTGTCGATGATTCGGGTGTCGAACCCAAGAACCTGCCCTACCCTGGCTGCACCGAGTTCGGCCACCAACTCCTCCTTCGCATAGAGCTTGTCGCCGAAGCGATGGCCAGTGTTACGGTTCAGTCGGCTCTCGATGCCAGTGGAGTGGATCATCTCATGGAGGAGCGACGAATAGAACTCCTGCCCATCTACATATATCTCATGAGCGGTCGTGTGTACCTTGAACTGACCTTTGCGCGGAACAACTATCTTGTCCTTCGACGGGCTGTAGTAGGCGCTATTGGATTCCTTGTCATAGACGATGGGGCAGAGCCATGTCTGCATCTTCAGCATCTTATCGATAGCAGCGTTGCTGTACATACCTCTTGTGTCCTTATGGGGCGTGCGCACGTACATCTTCTTCAAGTTCTCCATCTTATCGGGACACACCTCTTGAAGATTTGTCTGCGCCACATTGAACACGCTGTACGACTTTATGAAAGGACGGACGCTGTACTGAGACTGTTGCTGCTGAGACAGTTTCCGATAATCCTCGATGGAGACCTTACGGCCGGATGAGTCTCTGATGTCGAAGTTCCAGTAGATGACCGGCATGGAGGAGGATCCCTTCTTGATATGGGCACCGAGCAAGTTGGCCTGCTTCAGCGTGCAGTAGACCGGGAGACTCCATCCTCTCATTGCCGAGTCCAGCATCAGCATGAAGGCGTTGACTCCTTCGTAGGGGCGTGTCGTGATAGACACTGGGCCCCCTGTGATGTCCGAGCAGATCCAGCCTTTCTTCCAATCTCCGGCCTTCATCTGTTCCATGCGTGAGATGATCATAGAAGCGAACTTCTCCATAACCTTTTCGTCGTGCTCTGTAAATTTCATTGCTGTAATATTTAAAGGGTGAAACAATCAGTGGCTTACATGGCGGTCACATTGATATACTGAATGTCTATCATGTTCTCCATTGCCATTCTCTCGGCTTCAGCGGTGGCTGCTGCCATTGAGTCTGCCATGACCTCGAACGTCATACTCTCGTTGTCTTCTCCGTAGACCTCCACCTGGAAGATGTCGTGGTTGAATAACTTGCGACTCGTGCTGAAGCTGTTGCTCTCAAGATTCGATGTGAAAACTGTAGTTGTCATAATTCAAAATTTTTAAAGGGTTCGACTTATTCAATTTTTACGTGCATAAAGGAGCAGCAAGGAGAAGCGGTGTAAATGCAAGGTTTTGCGGCCCAATTTTTCAAGCGAAGCGGTAAAAATCTGAATCAGGCGACAGCCCAGATTTTTTGAAAAATTTGGTTCAAACCGGAGGCTCGACCTTGCAGGACCGCGCTTGCGCTAACTTTGCAAAGGAAAAATGAAAGCCGGACCTAAGAAAAATTGTTATGACGACTGCAGTCACGAGAATTGCGAGCAACGGCCATAAGGAGACACGTCGCAATCAAGCACGACATCAGGCGGAGGCCGGAGGAGAGGGCAAGACCATGACGAGGTCAGGCAGTCTCATGCAGCCAGCGGAAGACGCAAAGAGAATAATGGAGACCATGACAGACGATATTCAGTTCAATGCGGCCAGCCATGTGCCGCGGATTGCCACCCTGAATATCAGCAATGAAAACAGAGCTCGACAGGTTATGAGCGGTCGCGCCATCTCACCCATGGAACAGTAGAAGGCCATGGAAACAAAAAAGGCCGGATCCCGACATTACAGGATTCAGCCCAGTGCAGGACTCGCCCCAGAAGAAGCAGCCGAAAAATGATGGACCCGGCTATGGGAGGATACCACTTTACGCACGCCCGAAGGAGCTCACGACGCCTCCGGTCATCCTCAACTGAAGCTTTGGGAACTTCTCCACGCCGATACAAAGCGTGTCGAAGGCATCAGAGCCATCCGTACGGTTCTCCAGTTTGTCCTCTTCTGTCTCAGCCAACTTCTCACCCCGTTTGTCCTTCTTACCATTATAGACACCAGCCGTCTCAATGGAGAGCAGCAAATCACGGTTATTGTCCCGATTGATGAGAACCTGGTGGTCCGCGCGCCCCTTGAACATACGGTCAATCAGCAGCTGCTTATCGATATGGTTCATCTGCTTGCCGATGCAGACATCGTTGACCTGCCACCCGTTCCTCTTCAGGATCTTGACAATAGTGCCATGGAAGTCGTCATTATGAAGGGCATAGTTGTTCGCGATAAAGGTCGTATCATAATAGAACACGACGTACTTATAACTGAAATACATGTAGTATTGGCAGAAGTCCTCGACCAACTCCGGAAGTTTCCTTTCATACTTCACGTATAGAGAGTTGACAACCCGTAACTTGCCGTCGCTCCCCACCTGGCCGACGACGATCCAGTTGATGTTGGCGTTGGCGTCGAACGCGATGATGAGCGGCAAGTCTTGCTCGAGATCCGAATCAAACCGACAATCCACCTTCTGGAGGCGGTTGAAATCGAACTGTAGGGAGTCCATGTGCGAGATGTTGGGAGCCGTGTACAAGTTTGACGGCCGCAAACCGCTGTAGAATCCGTCCAAGGTGATGCCCAGCCGGAGTCCGAGAATGGAGGTGGCGAAGGTGAGTGCCGGCAAATTACGCTTCATGTCATAGAAATATTTCTCGCCGAGTATCGCCAGATTCTCGATGGAGGAATATTCCTTGTAGAGTACCAGGTTACCGCGGAACTCATCGGCGGTGGCCTGCAGCCTCTTTATACGGCGCTCGTATAACTCTTTGCGTTCGGGATGCTTTTTTATGCCGGCACGCAGTTGCCATATCTTGTAGATGATGCCCTGGACGACTTCGAGTATCTCGGGATCCATCATCTTCTCGTAGTTCAGGAACCATGATCCCTTCTTCGTCACCGGCATATCGCTTGTGATGGTCATGCCATGGTGGAGATAGCATTTTGAGAAGTACATCTCATTGCCGCGGTTGGCCTGAAACGTCTCCTCCTTCAGTTGCTCGAAGTCGATGAACTTCGCCTCGTCGATGATGAGTCCGTCGAGCGACATGGAGTTGGAGGTTCCGACTCTGTCCTGTGAGATGAGGGCGACGTAGGAGCCGTTCCAAAAGGAGATGATGTTCTCATAGTTCTCCGGCTGCCAGATGGGGTCAGGCCATTTCCATATTTTAGCCGGCCGATGCCCGATGCAATAGTGCAGGTCTTTCTTGTAGCCCCAGTTGTTGATGTGCATAAGGACAGACGGCAGGATGTTCGTCAGTCCTCGTTTGACTGAGGGCACGACGAATCCGAACGCGCCCCTGGGCATGGTTGTCACCATGCGCATCATGCGGAATGCCTGGATGAGACCCTTGCCGAGGCCACGGCCGCAGACGGCCACGAGGCTTCTGGGGTCGATGCTCAGTGTGTAATACTGGGCGTCATTCAGGTATATCTTCTTCGTTTCCTTCGTTTCCTGACTCTGGCTCTGTCTCTTCATCCTTCAACTCTATAAAGTCGGCATCGATGATGTCGGCTCCCAGTTTCTTCTTCAGTTTCTGTATCTTGCCCCGCAGATCCTTGACCGGCTTGAGGCCGATGACCGTCGGGTCGTCGGTCGGCTCTATGACTGGCGGCACGATTTCGGAGAAGTCATGCTGCTCTATCTCGTCCTTGTCGAGCTTGTTGTATTTGGCATAGTCAGCATTGGCCTTCTCGGCGCTGCGGTAGTCATGCGCACGCATGGCCTCCTTGTAAATCCGCTCGGTGCGGGCGTTGAAGACATGGCGGTGCCATTCCTTTGATTCCTGCTCCAGGTTGCCGATGAGAATCTTCAGCAGTTTGATGTCATCGTAGCACTGGCGTTCCTTCAGTTGAGGGTACATCACGCGCTCCTGGTTCACCATCTCACGCGTCCCCTTATCAGGGAAGTTAAGCCAGAAGGTATACAACGAGCGCAGCCGCAGGAGACGGTCTATCATCTCCTGCGGCAAGCGTTTTCTCGCCATTTCATCGGCTGACTCGAACAGCGAGAGTTGGTATTCATCGATGTTGGCCGGCATGCTCATAGGCTCAGTGTCATTTCTTGGATGTCGCGGAAGCATTGCTCCATGGCTGATGGCGAGCAGGCCATCGCCAGTTCCAGGTTCTTTTCCCTTAGTTCCTTTGCGGTCGCTGCCATGCCGCGCAGGTATGCCATCCTTGCCGGATTGCCATGTGTGGCGATATCGAGGGCCAGCATGTCCTCACTCGCCAGTCCCATGAGGACGGATATCTCAGGGATGGGAGTGAGGGTCGATGCCAGTTCCTCAATCTTCTGCAGTTGTTCTTTCGTGTATTCCATCTATCTTTACTGATTGATCAATCAATTTCCACGTCTGTTCGCCCAGGTCGGAGGAGAACTTCGTGTCAGTGGTGATGAATGTACATTCGGCACGTCCGCCATACGTGTTGTTCTGCGAACTTACCACGCTGACAACGTTCTTGGCGCCTGTGACAATAAGAATCTTGGAGTGGTTGCTTGCCAGATAAACCTCGTCGAAGCACTTACGCATCAATGGCTCGAGCTTGACCGTCTTCTTGCTTGCCTTCAGGTCGGCCAGCATGGTGGCCTTAAAGATGAGCCCTTTCTTTCGTAGATTGTAGAATCCCGAAAGGAACTCCTCACTGGTGGAGAATGTCGTGACCAGGACATTGGCCCGGCCGGTCTGCTCGAGAATCCACGCGAGCAGTCCGAGCGTGTGGACGCCGGTGCCGAGGTACACTTGTTCGGGAGCCTCACTCAGAGGCTTCAGTACCTTCTGTATCGTCTGTGTTCTCATGAGGTTCTGTTTTTAGTCCTACTGCCTGATAGCTGGCCTTCAGTTCATCGGTGATGGGAGCGTTGGCCGAGATGATGATATCGAGGCGCTGCTGCATCTTCTCCAGAAGAGCCTGAAATGCTGACTTGTCCTGGTCAGTGGCATCGGCCGACTCAGCCTGCGCCTTCAGTTCCTGCAGTTTCTGCAGGTTTTTGGAAAGATAGGAGCGAGCGGTACCGATGGCGACCTGCGGGCTGTTCTCGTAGTCCGTGCCAATCTCGTAGTTGTCGTAGCGCTCCATCTGCTTCAGATACTTCTCGTCGAGGGACTGCAGCACCTGCAGTTTGTCGTAGCGGTCGCATGAGGGAAGGTTCTCCATGGACTTCAACTCCTCGAAGACAGCCTTGATCTGCTTGTACAACTCACCGTTTTCCACCCAGATTTGCTTGATTTCATCGGGTAGTTTGTCATGATCCGGGCGTTTGCCGAGGGTCTTGACCTCCTTGACTTCATCCGGATTCTCATCGTGCACCGCGCCTGCAGTGTTCTCCGGTACTCCCTCGGTGATGATTTTCTCCGCCTCGGGTACAACTCGCTGGTCGAGACGGCGGACCTGTTCCAGGGTCAGGCCGTTCAGCCGGTATTTGAGATGCTTCTTGAGCTCGTATTCAATCTTTTCGATGATGTACGATGGCCGTGATGCCGCCAGTGATATCCAACGGCGGTACATCAGGTTCCGGGGATTGATCTGCTGGAGCAGCAGGGCGCCGCTTATAGCCATATCATCGGTCTTCGGCTCAGTATAGAGCCAGTCCTGGATCTTCTTTGTGAAATTTGAATCTACCATAGTAATGAATTAAAAAGCGGGGGCGGCTAACAATGTCCGCTCCCGCCTCGTTCTACATATATTTCTACCCTTTATCAACTGCCTGTTGTTGCTGGTGTCTTGCTGTCCGTGGTGAGCAGGTCACCAGTCTCGCCGGAATAATTTCCGTCGTCGGCCTCGATCTTGCCTTCATAGAACGGAGATACGCTGCGGTTCTCGTCGGTAATCTCGATGGTCGTATTGTTGGAGTCGGACGTACCCTTGCCCCAGTTCTGTGATGGCTTGACCTGCAGCTGGAAGTCCTTGTTACCAAACACGCGGAAGCGGCCGTCGCGCTGAGGAAGCAGCATCACAACGTCATCGTTGTTGAGTTCGTTGACGAGACCGCTCACCTTCTTGCCGGTACCAGGCAGCACGAGCGTAGCCGTGTTGTTCCAGTGGTAACTGCCAAAGACGCCAGTCTGCTCAGACTTGGGCTCAGACTCATTTGGAATGAGGTCAGCCTTCTTCCACTTTGCATCTGCAGCGAGTGTGAAATCTCCCGTGTAGAGGGCATTCTTTTCCAGACTCTCGGCCGCATTCATCGGCAGAGTTGGCCATTTGACAATATCGTTGCGGCGGATGTAGAAGAAATACGGTCTCATGCCTGGCAGAGAGACCTCACCCGGGCAGAATTCCACGTTGTCGTAAAGGTTGTTGGTGGTCGTGCATTTCTTTGTCATAGTCTTTCCTCCTTTTTTAAGCGGTTACTTTACCAGCCACCAGAAGGCGTTCCTTGCTGATGGTCTCGAACTCCACGCCATAGAACATGGTCATGACGAAGAGCAGGCGGAAAGCCTCGTGCTTCTCGACTGCCACGCTCTCGTCGTCGCCCTCCTGGCAGACACCGACCAGCATGTTCTGCTTGGTCGTGAGGTGGATGTATTTAGATCCGGCCTTGTTACTCAGTGGCACAATCTCACAGCGGTTCTCAGATCCTTCGACGAAGGTCTGCTTGAACTGCGTGTTGTAGGGGATTGCTCCCGTGGTTGTCTTGTAGTCGTCGCAGTAGGCATCGTAGATGCTGGGAGTGACGAACATCTGCGTCTTCAGCCTGCGAAGATGCGGGTCAGCAGCCCGGTAAATCGTCTTCAATACTTCAACGGCATTTGTCGAGTTGATGGTTGAGGGGTCCACATTCACCATGTTGCCATTGGCGACGCTGATGGTCTTCGCGGTTATTTCCTTCTCAGTGATGGTGTCGAAGCCATCAAAGAGGTCTACGGTCTTGGTGCCCTCTGCGTTACGCTTTGCGTCCCACTGGTGGTCATACAATGCCTCACCCACTTTAGCTGAGAGGAAGTTGAGCACCTGGCGCGTGATTTCCGTAGTCTTCAGTCCCTCACCCTTGGTGATGGCGCTGCCATAGATGGACTGGTAGACAGAGTTGGGAGAGAACTTCTTCTGCAAGGAGCCGAAGTAAGTATAAAGAGTACGAGGCGTGATTTTCACGTCGTCGTCATCGACGCGGTCCTCGTTGTACGGACCAATCTCAGCAGACCCGGACATCTGTCCGACCTGCTCGGCATATCTGATGCCAGTACGGAGTGTGACGTACTGCAAGAAATCCTCACGAAGCGACATGACAGGCATCATGAGGATTTCCTTTCGGAATTTCAGTGCGCTCTTGGCGAGCTGTTCAACTGTAATATTGAGTCCACTTTAAAAAGTGGCATTTTGGGTTCCAGAAGTAATTTTGCCGAATATTTCTTCATTCAGAATTATTCTTACCCCGTCTTACCGCAAAT
>ONYS01000055.1 GCA_900322095.1 uncultured Prevotella sp. | reverse complement strand
TATTTATATCTCTTGTTCAACGTTCAAAAATTCTTTCCCAACGGACCCGCCGCATGTATGTTCCGACCTTATTGTTACTTGTTACTTGTTACTTGTTACTTGTTACCCTTAATTGTTAAAATTGCGCTCGCCCAGGGCTGCCTCGTCGGGGGCGAACAGACATGTGGAACTACCTTATTGTTAGTTGTTAGGATTGTGCCTGCCACGCACGGCAATGCCCGTCCTTGTTGAAAGAGAAAATGTTTCACGGTGGTTTGCGATACCACCGCAATCGCAGGCCGATTGCGCTGCAATCGACCCGCGATTCCATATCAATCGTCGTTTCGATGTTTCACGCTGCGTGACGGCTGATTCTGATCATGCAGGTAACGCTTCGGACAGGCCCCTGCCTTGAGTTTACTACCAGGATTGAACAGACGGCATATCACCAAGTGGCGGAACTTCTTGCTTGGAATTGGATTGCAGCCCATGCAGTCGTAAAGCCGTCCAAATATCATCAGCCGTTCAGTCTCATCCGTCCCGACTTCGTCAATGCCTCACCAAAATTAAATCTGTTCGGCAGTCTATTCTGCCCCAACCCCATGAAACCCTTGCTATGATGCAAGTCGATTCTCGCACCGGCGTATATATTTTCTCGCGGAGCCGCAGAGCTTATTGAGCCGCGGAGTTATTGCCGCTGAGAATTAGAGAACGCAGAGAGACCTTCGGTCTTGAGAGGAGTACACAGAGATGCCCCATCACTATTCTTGCGGTATATCTCTTCATATGCTATATCTCCTCATACTCTATATCTCCACAACCTCTCCACATAGACTGAAGGTCTCTCCGTTCTCACCTCTAAAGGCCGAAGGCCTCTCAGCGATCTCAGCCTCTCACACGTATCATCTCTGCGGCTCAATAAGCTCTGCGGCTCTGCGTGAAAAATCTGATTATCAAGGGCAGCATTGGGTCTCAATATAAAAGTGACGAAGTAAGGATATATCATCAGCCGTTCAGTCTCATCCGTGTCCCGACCCGGAGCCAATGGTCTTGTGACCACATGTTGCTTGCGGTTTTTGGTCTTGACGATGACACCTGCACGCTTGTGCTGCCTGACTTGTCGGGGTTCTTGCTTTAAAGCATGATGCAAAGATAGCGTTGGGACACCCATATCGGCAGATTTTCAGAGGCTTATTTGCTGATTTCTAAGCAATTGAGTTTTTGTTTCAAAAAAGTGACGAAAACAAGAAAAAATCGCATTCAACCCAGGAGTAACGTGGATTATGCCAGGGTCTCTCAGCCATCACTTCCTGATTCTGATCCATACGTGTCACGATCGTGCCTCGTATGCGTTACGATCGTGCCACATATGTGGTACGATGTAGTTACGTCCTAATCAAAACCACGCGCCCACGCAGGGCGCGACTACCGGAAGATATCCCCGCATCATCGAAACTGAAGTTTCAATCTACGCGCCCACGAAGGGCGCGACTCACCCTGCGTTATCAATTCTCAATATCCTCTTGTTTCAATCCACGCGCCCACGAAGGGCGCGACAGACAAGACAGCGTAGCCATCAGTGTTAACACCGTTTCAACCCACGCGCCCACGAAGGGCGCGACGCTCTCGATGCTGACAGCAAGGTGCTGTTCTCGTTTCAACCCACGCGCCCACGAAGGGCGCGACGCAGGAAATCATCGACTGCATCGAGCCTACGGTAGTTTCAACCCACGCGCCCACGAAGGGCGCGACTACGGTTAATGTAAACACAGGTAGCGGAAAAATCGTTTCAACCCACGCGCCCACGAAGGGCGCGACATTTGCTACCCGATCCTCGACATGGCGGATGTTGTTTCAACCCACGCGCCCACGAAGGGCGCGACATCCGAATCGAGTTGTTTGTAACAAATAACGAGTTTCAACCCACGCGCCCACGAAGGGCGCGACAAATATTGTAGGACGCAAGTAGGATTTACTTAGGTTTCAACCCACGCGCCCACGAAGGGCGCGACTACTGGTTGCAGCTTGCATGCTTGCCGGATTGGTTGTTTCAACCCACGCGCCCACGAAGGGCGCGACATTATGTGCAGGAACACTTTTACTTTCCGCAAAGTTTCAACCCACGCGCCCACGAAGGGCGCGACATGAAGGATCAGACATGGGTCTGCCGCATCCAGTTTCAACCCACGCGCCCACGAAGGGCGCGACAAAGATTTAGTAACTTATATAACTATGAGCATGTTTCAACCCACGCGCCCACGAAGGGCGCGACGACACGTTATTTACATAACGGCACTAATGCAAGGTTTCAACCCACGCGCCCACGAAGGGCGCGACCGTGGATCATGGCATTGAGCTGCGTTTCGTTGCTGTTTCAACCCACGCGCCCACGAAGGGCGCGACTACTGTACCGCATTTTTCCAATACAGATACCCTGCGTTTCAACCCACGCGCCCACGAAGGGCGCGACGGTGGGGTTTGGGCTGGCGGTGGTGCACGTGGGTTTCAACCCACGCGCCCACGAAGGGCGCGACGCTTGAGGTTTGCAAGGAGATCGATGGCATCCTGTTTCAACCCACGCGCCCACGAAGGGCGCGACTGGCCGTCTGCTTGTACTTATCCTCTACGCCAAGTTTCAACCCACGCGCCCACGAAGGGCGCGACTCCACGCCGAGAAAGGACTTGAGGAAGGCTACAGTTTCAACCCACGCGCCCACGAAGGGCGCGACATGACATATCGTAAAATTAAAAAGGCATATTCACGTTTCAACCCACGCGCCCACGAAGGGCGCGACGAGCTGGAGCAACAATTGCCTACGCTAAACATCAGCGTTTCAACCCACGCGCCCACGAAGGGCGCGACCCTCCACGCTGGTATTATCGGCATCGGTAGCAAGGTTTCAACCCACGCGCCCACGAAGGGCGCGACCTGCACAGCGGTAAAGGCACCGCCCATAAGCGGGTTTCAACCCACGCGCCCACGAAGGGCGCGACACGTGCAATGGTCGCGGTATCCCAGGCACCGCGTGTTTCAACCCACGCGCCCACGAAGGGCGCGACAAGTGAGCGATTTCGTAGATCCGGTTCTTAAACCGTTTCAACCCACGCGCCCACGAAGGGCGCGACGATGCAAGTAGGAGCATGGTAGGAAGTGTGTAAGTTTCAACCCACGCGCCCACGAAGGGCGCGACACGGCAAAGTACAGGTCTGCTGACCGCTACAAACAGTTTCAACCCACGCGCCCACGAAGGGCGCGACGATCTCGCCCCGGTGAGGGGCGAGGGCGGACGGGTTTCAACCCACGCGCCCACGAAGGGCGCGACTTGTGAACTCTACGCAAACATCGTAGTCCGCGGAGTTTCAACCCACGCGCCCACGAAGGGCGCGACTTATACACCAATACTCTTTGTTCATAGTCTTTTGTTTCAACCCACGCGCCCACGAAGGGCGCGACGATCCCTGCGCAGGGTATCAATAATCTTCTCCCGTTTCAACCCACGCGCCCACGAAGGGCGCGACTCTTGTAAGTATAAAGTCTTAGTTACAAGGCAATAAAAAGATAAATATGCGAACGTGATAAATGGTAGCCGCCTTCACATCGATGATTTATTGTTATCCAACTGTTATTATGCTAATAGTTAAGCTGCTGCGAACCGTCCAAGGATTACGATACCACCATAGGTTCGCAGAGGTCAAAGAAGGTATTAAAGAATAAGCTCTCCTTCTATATCTACGCCTTTAGTCTTGCCTATCGTTTCCACCTTTTGTTGGTATTTGTTTCCAAGGTTATAAATACGGATAGAATCGTTTTTGGTATCTATAAGCGACCGAAGCTCAATCTTCAGTTGTGTATATTGCGTATAGTCAACCACACACTCAAAAACTGAGTTTTGAACCCTCTGCCCATAGTTTTTACATGCCTTAGCAACCATTTGCAAGCGATGCCGGCCTTTAGGAGTAACCGTTTCTACATCATAAGTAACGAGTATAAGCATGTCTTATTGTATTATGAAAACCGGATAATTGTCTAAGTCACCTCTTAGATGTCTTGCCATGAGCATCGCCTGAATATAAGGAATCAAACCGACCGGCACAGTCTCCTTTAGGAAGGGATGGGTCAGTGTCTCTTTCTTTCTCTTTTGCCATGCTGAGATAATCGTCTTCTTGCAGTTATCTTTCATGAGGATGCTGTCTTCACCATTAGCAACAAAATCATTGGCAGATACTTGCCTACGATTGATAAGCGACAAGACCAGTCTGTCGGCAAGAAATGCCCGCAATTCTTCCATCATGTCCAAAGCCAAGCTTGCCCGTCCCGGTCTGTCGGTATGCATGAATCCAACATAAGGGTCCAAGCCTACAGTCTCCAATGCCGATTGCATTTCATGGGCTAATAGTGTATAGACAAAGGAAAGCATACAGTTGACACGGTCTTTCGGTGGCCGGCGGTTCCTCCCATGAAAGGCAAAAGCCTCATCACCTATAGTAATCATTTGGTTGAACATAGAGAAATAAGCATTGGCAGCATCACCCTCCATTCCCCTTAGGGTATCGAAAGAATCCGCTTTCAACGCATGCCTCCTGTCGGTGTCTATCAAGCTGACGATTTTCGAGAATATAGCCTCATCGGTAATCCTTTCGGCGTGATCCCGACGGAACCTGTCCAATACCTTTCTCGTGTTGAGTATCTTCCCGGCTATGATTATTCTGCTCAGTGCAAGGGCTTTCTCCTTATTATCTGCTATTCGGTATTGAGTGCGGCGAAGCAGAACATTTCCGTTTACCGCACCTGTAACCCTTGCTAAGAAGAACCCTTCCGGTGTGAGGAAGCACATACCGATATGCTGTTTGGCACACAACTCCATCAGATAAGGCGACGCTCCCATTCGATTGAAGCAAACGATACCCTCTAAGTTGATGGCAGGAATCCTCATTACTTCCTTCTTTTCTATCTTAGCGACAATGTTGTCACCATCTTTCGTAAGAAAGACATCCGGATTAGTAACATATAAAGTATTGAGTAGTTTTCTCATTCTTCTAACTGCTTCAAATAGTGATTGACAGAGCCGGAGAGTCGCATATCCGCCTCAAAGCATAGCTCTCGTAAAGAGCACGACTTACATTTTGCA
Source organism: uncultured Prevotella sp. (assembly GCA_900322095.1). Lineage (GTDB taxonomy): Bacteria > Bacteroidota > Bacteroidia > Bacteroidales > Bacteroidaceae > Prevotella. The sequence continues at coordinate 10,586 of ONYS01000055.1, read as the reverse complement.
GATATTTTCGCTGCGGGAGTTGTCCCCGCTACGAAAAGTGCATGCATCTCCTCCGCCAACTTTGTGACCTTCTTTCGTAGCGTCTCAGTAAAAGCTAACGTCTCCCGCGTGCGAGTGGCTCCGTAAAAGAAAGAGCCTGCGGGAATGCTGATTCCATACATCTCTTCCAGGCAAATGGCCTGTGCACATAGCTGGACATCATCGATGTCGTCATCCTTATGTTTACCGTGCTTATACTCAACGGGCACAACAGTCCACATGCCGGGATATTTGTCAATGTGGAATGGCTTTTCTGTCGGCTCAGTCAAAGGATGCAGCTCCAACAGATCGGCAATGCCAAAGAAACCTAACGTCAACGACTTTACCGGCACCGCCCGCAAGCAGACGGTACCGGCACTGAAATTTATTTCAGTCGGATCATCGACCTTTCTGTGCAGCCACTGGCCCTCTATGGTGAGATGGTTGTCATCCCACTGCTGCTCTATGTGTATCAACGCCCATTGTCGCGGGCAGAACGCATAGTGCTGAATGCCTGAAAGCATCAATAGATCCTCTTCGCTGTACATGACTAAATCATATTATCGACAATCTCAATACCCTCGGGCAGTCGTGACCGGTCAATGGATATCTCATAGTCGTCAAAAGACCGTGGTGGAACGTCTGCATTCCTGAGCTTGACGGCAACAAGATCGAAAAGCCGATAGGCTGGCGCATTACCCAGTTCTGTAGCGTGTTTGAAGACTATAAGCTTCCTGGGACACATCAACCCGCGCGCGGCACTGTGGTCAACGTCGAACATGTTCTTCAACGCCTCCCAGAAAAGCTGCAGATCCTCTTCCCCAAAGTCTGTCTGCCTGGCAAGGTTAGCGGATATGAACCCCGTTGTCTGATAGAGCGCATAGGGAATGGTATATTTGCGCCCCATGGTCTGCCGGGAGCCCATATCGTCGGCCTTGGTGTCTTTTGCATCTGTGACCGCCATGCGGGTAATAGTGTGTTCCGCAGTGACAACGGGAGAGACCGATCTGCCAAAAGTGAGCTGTATAGGACCTCTTACTTGTCCTGCATTTTTCTTTCCCGTAGTCATCACGGCACCAAAAGTGCGAACGTCATAAAAGCGGTCACACATTTTCTTTCGTGCGTCTTCCTTGGAAGATCCGTCAGGCACTTGCTGATTGATAGTATCGTTTAGCACGCTGCCTTCCTTGATGAAAATGTCATAGGGCGGCACGCAGTTCTTGACGGTCTGCACATAATTGCGCACCTTTCGCTTAAGGCAAACATCGGTCACCAAGCCTTCTCCGGTCTCTGCATCAATTCTTGGCATGTTACCGGCATCGGGGTCTCCATTGGGGTTGCCATCTTTTACATCGAAAAGATAGATAAAATCGTAGCGATTCTTCAGTTCTGTCATAGTGATATGTTTTATTTAGATTCAGTTTGTTCTTGTACGCCCTTCTTTTTGAAGAACTCCTGGCGTTGGTGATAATAGCCAATCGCGAAACGCGACTGATCGTCGAGGGTGAAATGCGCAGGAAGGCCCTCTGCTTTGATGCCGTCCATTACCTGTCCTTTCAATTTCTCATAGAACACCTGCTTGCCTTTAGGCAGCTTGGCAAGATGATGGTTGGACAGGTCGACCAATCGTGCCATTACCAAGTTGGGCGTGCGGGAGAAAGAACCGTAATAGCGGTCTTTAATGGTGGCATTCAAATTTGGTTGCGCCTCTTCTTGAATGCGTTCAAGAATAGCGAACAGGCGTCCACAGAGATATGCCTGATTGTTGTTTTCTACGTCTAAAGCCATAGCTATTTGTTTATGTTGATGATCATGTTGCCTATTGAGATAAGCCTTCAGCAAAGCTGCACGACAGCGATCCGTTTCCTGCGACACTGGATGAGGATCGGCTTTTATCCGCAGCAGACATTGCTGCTGTACGATTCGTGGAAGAGGCAAGCCCTCTATCGCTACGCGCACCATCTCTTGAAACAGGGCCGGAGAAAGATTCTTCAGGTCTCCTTGCTGCGCGATGCTTCTAAGCAAAGGAATCAAAGGCACATAATCGCGACATCTCGAAGAATGTACTATGTCCAAGTCAGAAAAGTATTTCCGAAGGTTTGCCGCCATTTCCTGAATGGTCGTTTCTTCCCAGAGCTTAACAGCTATTCGCGTATTACTAGGGCTTAGCATCAAGATATAAAAATGGTTCCTTGTCTGATCGTTGAGCGATCCAGTCCAAGGAGCTTTCATCAGATTGGAGACGGCCTCCACGTTTCTATCGGGATCGTCCTTGGGAGGTATAGTAAAAAAGAAGGAAAAGTCATCTTCCAACTGATTATCTTTGTCCGCCCAGAACACAATCGTGTCATTGTTGAAGAAGAAATGATTCTTCGATTGCGGAGCAAGCAACGTGTTTAATGCGGTGGTATAGGCATAATCGGCCTGCACGGAGATAGGCGCATTCAATCCTTGTTGCTTGTGGTAAGAATCAAAACCACTTCCTTTCTGAAAGCTCACCAGCTTGGGGCTAGGGCCACCATTCTTGATATTAACTTTGCTGTTGGTTACGGCAATAGGAAGCTTTTCCCCTGTCACAAGGCACAAGGCTTTGTTTTTTTGCTCCTCCTCACCGAGCGTGATGCTCGCATCAACTCCCACAGGTGCATCGTCCTCTATCAGCCGGAAAGCGACATTTGTACCATCGTTCTTCGTCATCTGCCCAAAGAGAGCATCCGACTTGATGCACTTTAGGTTTGCGTCAAACTTGTCGTAAAAGGCAAGAATGGCCTTGATACCTTTGTTGTCATCGTTTAATCTTGCTATACGCATTGTTTCCGCAACGAAAGCCTCCTTCTGCTTTTGTGCGGTTTCTACAGCCTTAGCGTCTTCATAGTTCATTTTCTTTGGCAAAGCAAGCACATATCCAAGATGGTCCCAAAGCGATTGGGCTACAGCCCAACTGTTTATTCCAGACCTGCCTTTACCATGTGGAAGACAATATTGCTTCGCACGTTTCTTACCGTCAACATCCTCTTCTGTCGACTCCAACTTTACGAAGTCTCCTTTGTCATTGATGACGACAAGATAGGGTATCGCCTTCCATTCGCGCCCATAGCCCGGCATCTTGCCCAGGACCGCCATGCGGTCGTAGTATTCACATAATGCTTGTAGTATCATCGCAAAACCTCCTCACTTTCTCTGTCTGGTACAACGACAACTCCATGTTCCATCTTGGCACGGAAGAACATAGCCTCGGCAGGCTTCTCACCAAATGGGTCTTTAAAATCCATGTCATAGAGCATGATGCCTAAATCTCGTGTCTCGTCAATGCCATCTCCTTTTACAGCAGGCTCTATCAGTTTAAAATTACACGAGAACTCGCGGCAACCAAGATAGGGCTGGTTAAAGCACTGTCCCTTGCCTGCGCGCCGCTCAAACATGGCATTGTACTTGCCTGGATTCTCATCATGGTGGTCAAACAGCTGCTGTTCTCTTGGACGCTTGCCAACAGGTATAAACTCCTGCACGGCAAAGATGCGGTAGCGCACATCACGCAGCACCAGGCTGGAGCGCTGCTGCCGCTGTTCTTCTATCAAAATACCACTCGACTTAGGGCTCATCGTCGTGCCTACCTCATTGCGCTTGATGCTCATCCACCGAATAGGACGCAGCACTTCTATGCGTGTCACCTTCCACCTGATGGCAGGCTTCCAAAAAATGGCATCAAAAATGGCACGGGCTGCAGAAGGAGTGATGACATCGTAGCTCACCCGCTCCACCTTTAGTTCGGGACGCGTGAAGCAAGCAAAGTCGCCCCACACCTCCAAGCAATATTCTTTGTCGAAATGTTCCATATATTTGTTTTGCACTTAGTCTAATATCAAATCTTCTTCCAACCAATGGTTCTCCAAATCCAAACCTATGTCCTTATTATAATTGGCGGTGTTGGTCAGAAGGAACGTACGTTCTCCTAACTGTTCAGCGCCTAATTGTTTCAGGATGTCAACCTGATGTATCGGCAAGCTGATGCTGTATCGTTGAAGTGCCTTGTAATCGAAGTTGTTGACGTCTCCCTTCTGCAAGCGGTCTAAGAGATCGGCATTGTCGCCATAAGGCACATACACTGTCAGGCTGTTATCATCTATCATATGAAAGTTCCTCGCTGCTTCTTCAAACTGAGGCGTTGTCCGATACAGATCCCCAACCACTCCTCCCTTGTCAGTCGTGTTCACTTTATTATAAAAGTGCTTGAAATAGGTTGTAAGCGTAGAAGGACTGAGAAAATCGGAGATCCCCATCCTCATCATGTCATCGGTGGTATCCGCTTCTTTCCTCAACACGCCTCTTAAGGCTGAACCCTCCAAGCTAAACACCGTAACGTGTCCTTGTTTGAGTTTGCCTTCACGGTTGCATCGTCCGGCGGCTTGGGCAATAGAGTCGAGTCCGGCCATGGCACGATAAACCACCGGGAAATCGATATCTACCCCGGCTTCAATGAGCTGTGTGCTGATGACAATAACCGGTTTGTCATGAGTCAACAAATCCTCCACAATATGAAGCTTGTCCAAGATATGTGCCTGGCACATCATCCTGGAAAGATGAATCACATGCGATTTGTCCGGCATGGCCTGATAGATGGCGCGTGCGTCTGCTCGTTTGTTTACCACGCACAAGACTTGACGGCAATGAGCCAGCTCATCTGCCAATGCTTCTTTGCTTATCGGATCTTTGCGTACGCTGATAGCAACTCTTCTCATCTGCTCTGCCAGCTGATCGGCATTGGGGATGAGCTCACGCGAAGCGATGCCTTGAAACGCTGACCGGCCCGAACTGACCTCGTCGGAGAAGGCGGGCTGAGTAGCTGTGGTAAAGAGAAAACTGACGCCAAAATACCGATGTAAACTGTCTATAGCATCAAGAATTGGATGCAGTTCTGTTGTCGGTAACATCTGCACCTCGTCAAGGATGACAACCGAACGCACGATATTGTGAAGTTTGCGGCAACGCGACGGCTTGTTCGAGAAAAGAGATTCAAAGAATTGCACATTGGTAGTGACCACAATGGGTGCATCCCAGTTTTCTGATGCCAGTTTCATCCGATGCCGGAGAGCCGCCGGCATATTATCAAAGTTGATATTGGAGTGATGTTCCACCACGTTGTCGTGACCGAAAATCTGTCGCAGACGGTCCGTCGTTTGCACAACGATACTGGTATAGGGAATCGCAATAATTATTCTCTCGCAATGGTTTCTGACAGCGTACTCCATCGCCCACACCATCGAGGAGAGGGTCTTACCTCCCCCCGTCGGTACGGTCAGCGTATAGATTCCTTTCCCTCCTGTGGCACCCGCTTCCCGACAGATGTCCTGCACTTTTGCTCGTATCTTGTTTACCTGAGTCTGCGGAGCCTTGGCAGCCATAGAGAGCAGATTGCTGTCCAATCTGCTTTTCAATGTAGCCAAAGTGTCGTAGTGCGCCCTCTCAGCAAAGGAAAAACGATCCATAAACCGCTCCGTATCAAGATAGTCGGCATCTACAAGGCATGAATAAAGCATCCTTATCCACAGATGCCATGCTTTGGGCTCCCGGTTATCGCTGTCGAAGACAGGACGGGCCAACTGCGGAAGCGGCATATCTGGCATGCATTGGATGACGTTCTTCAACAATTCGTCAGAAGACAGTCGACCTGTCAGATTGGCAATGCCCTCATTACAATAGTCCATGAGCCCTGCATGGTGTCCGCAGATGCAGTATGCTATCGGCAAAGCTTTTCCTCCGAGCTTCTCCTTAGCATATAGTCCACCGGCTGAAGAATGATCCACACGCCCCGGGTCTTTGACCGTCTTATCCATGCCTGATGCGGCAATAATGTGTTTTTGGAAAGCTGTAGAATATTTCCCTATATCGTGCCATAGACTACAAAGATATGCCCATGTCTCAGCATGGAAAGGCTCGGCCATCTGCTTGGCCAGGCGTGCCACACCCCGGCAATGCTCTTCCACGCTTTGTGTGAGCCATTTGCCGTCTTCGTTTTTGACATGTGCATAATAGACCATAGAATAGAATTTAGATAAAAGAATACAATATCAAAATTAAGTAAAATAATTGAGTATTTTGATATTTATACATTCTTTAACCTCACAGATGCCTGAAATAACTATTCATCGAATTCTATTCGTACTGCATTCATGCTTCTCCACAGAAACCTTTAAGGAATGGGGTTCTTCATCATTCCAACATGCCACGACCATTATATCTCCATCGTCTTCTCCTTTAGCCATGCTCTCTCCTCGTCATTAAGATGCGGGGCAAGGGTCTCGAAGACGTGGCGATGATAATCGTTAAGCCATGCTGTCTCTTCCGGAGCCAGGAGCTCCCTGATGATGGGCTCGGTGTCGAACGGACAGAGCGTGAGGGGCTCCATCTGCAGAAAGTCGCCAAAGACCGTATGCATGTAAGGCTGGATGAGCAGTGTGTTCTCATGCCGCACGCCGAACTGTCCGGCGAGATAGATACCGGGCTCATCGGTGACCGTCATCCCGGCATGCAGCGGAGCCGGCATATACTCCATGCGGATCTGGTGAGGACCCTCATGCACATTGAGGTAAGAACCGACACCATGACCGGTGCCGTGGAGGAAGTTCAAACCTTCGCGCCACATCGCCTCACGCGCCAGGGCATCGATCTGCGTGCCTGTGGCGCCATCAGGAAACTTAGCCAACTCCAACTGGATATGTCCCTTCAACACCAGGGTATAGATCCGCCTCATCTCCTCGGTCACGGGACCCAGCGCCAGGGTACGCGTGATATCCGTCGTGCCATCCTCATACTGCGCGCCACTGTCGAGGAGCAGCAGGCCGTGCGGCTCCAGGGGGATATCCGTCGCCGGTGTCGCCTCGTAGTGGACGATAGCGCCATGCGCGTTGTACCCGGCGATGGTGTCGAAACTGATGTCGCGGAAAAGGGGCTGCTCGGAACGCAGACGCGTGAGTTCCTTGTCGACACTCATCTCCGTCTGGCCTCCTGCCTCGACAGCGGGCTTGAGCCAGCGCAGAAACTTCACGAGGGCGATGCCATCCTTGAGCATGGCACTGCGGAAGCCAGCAATCTCCGTCTCGTTCTTGATGGCTTTCATGGCGGGGATCGGCGAGGTGTGGCGCACGATCTCCTTTGCATAGGCTCTGCTGTCGTGAGAAGCTATAATATTATATAATGTGTAAGAGGTCTCCACGGGGTCGAGCAGAATGTTATACTCGAAATATTTCCGCAAGCCCTCTCCCACTTTCTCGTAAGGAGCCACACGCACATGCTCCCGGGCGAGGTAAGCCTCGACGTAAGGCGTGAGCTTGGCGTTGTTGATATAGAGCGTCACGTCGCTCGTACTGATGAGCACGTAAGCCACGAACACCGGGTTGCAGTGTACGTCGGTGCCGCGGAGGTTCAGCAGCCAGGCGATATCATCGAGCGCTGACACCAGCATGCCATCGGCATGGAGCTTGGCGAGCTCGGCTCTCACGCGGTCAATCTTCGAGGAAGCAGACTCTCCCGCATATTCCATCGGATGGATCCGCACCTTGTCAACGGGGACCGCAGGACGGTCTTTCCAGATCTCATTCAACGGATCGAAGTTGGTCCGGACCGTGATACCTCCCTCGCGGCGCAGCTCACGGATCAGCGTCTCCACCGATGACACGTTATTACACATCCCGTCGACGCCGACCTGCGCGTTCTTGTCCTTGAGCTGTGCGCCCAGCCACTCAGCGATGGTCGGGGTTCCTTTGACCTTCTGTTTCATAAGCTGAAAGGAGGTGCCCGTCAACTGGTCTTCCGCAGCGAGGAAGTAACGGCTGTCGGTCCACAGGGCGGCGGCCTCCATCGTCACCACCGCCGTGCCTGCCGAGCCCGTGAACCCACTGATCCATTCTCTGCCTTTCCAACGGTCAGGGGTATACTCCGAATGATGAGGGTCAGTAGAGGGAAAAACAAATGCGTCGAGCTTTTCGCGGCGCATCACCTCGCGCAAATCGGCAAGACGCGAGAGAATCGTATCGTTTATCATAGGCCTATAAGTTTACTTTTCCACAAAGATAGACATTTGTAATTATATCGGCAAAAGATAGTGCCAAACGCACATTGCAAAGCATAATGTTTTAATATTAAACAACATTTCAAAACGAAAATAAGCTATCATGTCTATATTATTTTCTTTACCTTTGCAAGCGGAAAAAAGAAAGTAAACTTACTAAAATACAAATCTAAGTTATGAAGTATTTAACTAATGACAAGCTCCTTATCGTCGGTGCAGGCGGTATGATTGGTTCTAACCTGGTTCAGAGCGCTTTGATGCTCGGCCTTACTCCCAACATTTGCCTCTATGATATCTATGAGCCGGGTGTTCATGGTGTCTTCGATGAGATGGAGCAGTGCGCTGTTCCTGGCGCAAAGCTTTCTTACTATGCTCCCACAGTAGAGGACATGAACAATCCTGAGAAGGTGGCAGAGGCTGCCAAGAAGGCCTTCACAGGTGCTAAATATATCATCTCTTCCGGTGGTGCTCCCCGTAAGGCCGGCATGACCCGTGAGGATCTGCTGAAGGGCAACTGCAAGATCGCAGCTGACTTCGGTGAGAACATCAAGAAATATTGCCCGGATGTAGAGCACGTCGTTGTAATCTTCAACCCGGCTGACGTGACGGCTCTGACAGCTCTCATCCACAGCGGTCTGAAGCCCAACCAGCTGACCTCTCTCGCTGCCCTCGACTCTACTCGTCTGCAGCAGGCACTGGCTCACGAGTTCGGCGTACAGCAGGACAAGGTGACAGGTGCACACACCTACGGTGGCCACGGTGAGCAGATGGCTGTCTTCGCTTCTCAGGTGAAGATCGACGGCAAGCCGCTGTCTGAGATGGGTCTGAGCAAAGAGCGTTGGGAAGAGATCAAGCAGATCACCACACAGGGTGGCAGCCGTATCATCAAGCTTCGTGGCCGCAGCTCGTTCCAGAGCCCTGCCTACAACGCTGTGAAGATGATTGAGGCTGCTATGGGTGGCGAGCCCTTCACACTGCCTGCTGGCTGCTACGCTAACATCCCTGAGCTCGGCATCAAGGACGTGATGATGGCACTGCCTACAACCATCGACAAGACGGGTGTCCACTACACCGTTCCTACAGGTACGAAGGAAGAGATGGACGATCTGCAGAAGAGCTACAAGCACCTCTGCGACATGCGTCAGGAGGTCATCGACCTCGGCATCGTTCCTCCTATCGAGAAGTGGGGTGAGGACAACAAGAACCTGTAAGTCACCAATTACAACACACTATAATGATTAAAAGGTGTATCGCCATTGCGGCGGTACACCTTTTTCTTTAGAACTTCCTTTGATTCATTCAAAAACACTTGTAATTATGAAAATAACATTGTAACTTTGCCTTCATGTATTACATATGGCTTGACGAGAGCGATAAAGAGGGGAAGTATTACTCAAACTTCTTTGGCGGCATTCTGATTGATTCCAATGTCGCAGAGGACGTATTACGCCAAAGTTATGAAATGATTGCCAGACTTGGTTTGTCAGACGAAGAAATCAAATGGCAGAAGGTCAACAAGTATACATTCGATAAATACAAGGAAATTGTCGACTTTATTTTCTATCTTTTGAAAGAAGGAAAAATAAAAATCCGAATATTCTTTAGAAACAATCAATACGTCCCCGTTGGCCTGACTAACGAGCAAAAGAGAAAGAATTACCAATTGCTATATTACCAATTCATTAAGCATGCATTTGGTTTGAGATATTCTAATCCGGAGCACAAAGAGATTAATATCAAGCTAATGCTTGATGATATGCCACTAAAAGGCGCAGACTCAAAAGATTTCAAGAATTACATATATGGATTGAATTTTGATGAAGGATTTAGGAAAGCACACCTGCATATAAATCATGAAGATATCTGTGAGGTGGACTCGAAGAAGCATCTCCCATTGCAATTCATGGATCTGATACTTGGCTCCATGTGCTTTCGATTAAATGACAAGCATGAGATAAAGGATCCCGTTACAGGTAAACGTGGGATACGCACGAAATTGAAAGAACAGCTATATAAGCATATCAATCAGAAAATCAGAGAGATTTATCCCGCATTCAATATAGGTGTCAGCACAGGCATAACAACAATTTCGGACCGTTGGAACGATCCTTACAGACATTGGAGCTTCAAGCCGACAAACTATGAACGAGATCACACGAAGTCTAAAAAATGAAAACGGCCCCTATGCATCTACACACGTCAGCTACGTCTAACGTAGCCTTTCAATGCGATAAGGACCCGTCTTCTGATTGCAAATTTACGATAAAATCCCTTACCTTCCAAATATTTTTGAAAGATTCTACAAAGTTTTTTTGCGTAGCCTTCGTACCTTATTTCCCGCATTTGTTGAACATCACCGCGTCAAAGTCAATATTGTTTTGTGTCATACGTGTCACGATCACTGTGTCTTTTTTTAAATAAGGTTGACACCTAAAGTCAACAATGATGGAAAAGACTAAAAGTTTGCTCCAGACTTCATTGGAGCGCATTCGACTTCAGC
>ONYS01000099.1 GCA_900322095.1 uncultured Prevotella sp. | reverse complement strand
CTTCTTGAGCGCAAGGCCGGCATCGATAACAAACGATTCTGTCACGTCCTGCTTATTATGAAAGTAGCTTGCGGCCTCAAGGGAGAGGAAGCCGTTGCTCACCTCTTTGTTGGGCAGGTCGAGCACGTAGCGCTTGGTTTCGCGGTTGTAACTCTTGATGGTGAGGCATCCGCTCTGGTAGATCATCGGCACGGGAGCCTCCACCGTGGCACGGTAGTCAATAAATTGCTGTGGGGTATACTCCTTGCCCACAATCTGCGACAGGTCCTCATGATTGTGGGCCAGCAGGCGCAGCAGATGAGTCGGTGTACCGGTAGCAAACCAATAGTCGCTGATGTCCCTACGTTTAAAGGCGTTGAGTAAAGAGAAAGGATTGTATATGTCGGTCATCTTCCTGCTAAAGTGATATCCGTCGTAGGTATCCTTCAGCAAACGTGATGTCTCCTCAAAGGTCATATTGTTAGCTTCGGCCAAATTCTCGATAGACTCATGAAAATAGCTGTCGAGTTCCTCCTGAGAAATGCCGCAGAGTGTGTCGTAGTCGAAATCCATGCTGATGTCCTGGACATTGTTGAATCCGGAGAATACGCTCACCTGCGCGAACTTCGTCACGCCAGTGAGGAATACGAAGCGCAGGTCAGCGTCAGCTCTCTTGAAAGTGGAGAAAAAGGCCTTCAATTCCTCACGGTTATCGTCCTCGACACTCACCGTGCGACCATCTTTCTCAAAGGTTATGCCGGAGTCCATCACATCAAGCAACGGCTTGTCGTATTCGTCAATCAGCACCACGCATGGCTTGCCCGTTTGTTCGTGTGCGTTTTTCAGTAAAGCGGCAAAGCGGTCGCCCAACAATTTCTTCCCGCTTTCGCCATATATCTTTTCCCCATCATCGAGAAAGTCGCTTAGAGTTTGATGCAGCGTACCGTGGTCGACAAACTTCAAACCATTGAAGTCAATCTCAAACACAGGATATTCCGCCCAATCCTTCTCGAGCGTCTCCATTTTCAGCCCCTTGAAGAGGTCCTTGCGGCCTTGGAAATAATATTTTAGCGTAGAGACGAGCAGTGACTTGCCAAAACGGCGGGGACGGCTAAGAAAATAGACGCCCTTTACACTGGCCAACTGATAGACAAGCTCTGTCTTATCTACATAGACAAAGCCGCCATTGATTATGCTTGCAAAATCTTGTATGCCGATAGGATACTGTTTCATATTCTTCTCTTTTTGGCAAATTTACGAAAAATAGTTGGGATAAGATAGATTCCGTTCAAAATTATGACGGGCATAGCGCAACATAATGCATTATGCGTTATTCCGTGCTTTCCGACGAACGTCGGACGATCGTCTAACGAACGTCGGACGATTGTCTAACGAACGTCGGACGATTGTCCAACGAACGTCAGATGGCAACGATAGACCAATTCGGTGTCTTCTACCACCGCAAATCGCAATATGATAGCGCCGTGTTGCTGGACGGAGAAGCGCTTCTGTACGGCTCATACAGTGGATTAATAAATCGTTCATGGATTGTCATAACGACTCTTCCAGCGGATTATCAAAAATCGTTCATGGACTATAAAAATTGTTGCATGAACGATTTTTTTCATCCCATGAACGAAATATTAAAGCCCCACGAGAGCGATTTGGATAATTTTGCAACCAGAAACAAAAACGTAAACCTACAAGTCAGACAAAATGAAAAAAATTTCGTTCTATTCCAAATCCCTGATAGCTCTGCCGCTCGTGCTCAGTGCCAGCCTGCTCACAGCTCAGGCCCAGGACGACAAATCCTCTAATAAGAAAGAGGAAGGCAACCGCAACGTGATGCTCAACGCAGCAAGTGCCAACGGCCCGCGCGAGATTCAGATCGGTCTGCCCTCGGCCGATGTCAATGTGCTGGAGAACGGACTGCCCGTGACCTACGCCACGAATCCCCACAGCGTCAACTCCACCTGGCGTTCTGATGCCAGTCTCTCACACGTCGGTCTGCTGAAGATTGCAGAGACCGCCATCACCACCGGAAATATCGGCTATGCTGTCAACTCCTTCACCAATCTCGGTCAGGAAGGCTTCCACGGCACGCTCAACTACAAGACCAACCACTTCGGACTCAGCGAGTTCTCGCTCAACGTCAACGGCGGATTGAAGAACGGCTGGTTCTACAGCGGCAGCATCTATCAGGACTTCGACCCGGGAACCTTCAAGCTCAAGTCGTCTCCCTTCCAGGACCGCACGCAGATCTATAAGGGTGCCATCACGAAGAAGTATGCCGGCAACCGCGGTTCGTTCACCGCCATGTATAAGTACGCCAACAGCCATCCCGTCTACACCTATGCCACTCAGTCGGCCCCCTTCATCTATGTGGGCGACGGAAGCGTGAAAGAGTATGGCAAGTTCAAGTTGGGTACGACAAGCTACCTGCCCGTGGACAACAACATGACCTACGTGGACATGAAGACCGGGAAGGTGTGCTCCACCGACCTCTATGACGCCATAGAGAACCGATCAAGCGAAATCTCGCTGATGAACACCTACGACTGGGACAACGGCCTGTCGTGGAAAATCATCGGCCGCTACGACCACGCCCACGGCGCCTTGGTGTACCAGACTCCCATGTCGCTCCTCGCCACACAGAACAACAGCGCCTACAACTATGTGTTCCAGGCCGCCGACGGACAGCTGCAACGCTACAACGGCGAGTATGTGCAGACCCGCATGTCGTGCCTCAATGCCGGTGACATCGACGAAATCCTCCTCACCTCAGAGCTGAGCAAGCGCTGGACAACTTCCACGCTCCGCTTCGGCGTGAACGAGTGGTGGTACAATATCGACTATGCCTCAAAGACTACAATGTACGACCAGACCGTGCCCAGCGACGGCAGCTATCCCGTACGCGTCTATGATGCCAACAAGCACGATTATTACTTCTACGATTTCAACAAGAACGCTTCTGAATACTACGTGGGCCACGAGAACAAACTCGCTTTCTACTTCACCCACGACTGGGACATCACGCCTAAGTTCAACCTCTACTATGGTGCACGCGGTGAGTTCCAGACCCTGAGCGGACGCAACGCAGCCGTGCAGAACGCCAACGGCGACTATGTGGGCCGTTTCACCAACTACTATATCGGAGCCACCGCTCCTGACGGAACGCTCATCAGTCCCACGCGTCTCAGCTATCACTGGTTCAACTACGACCTTACGGCTGCCGCCACCTACAAATTGACCAAAAACTTCGGTTTCACCGGTGATTTCACCTATCTTGTGCAGCATCCCAAGTTCGAGGCCTTCGCTCCGGCTACGCTTCCCAACACCGATCGCATCTCAGTGCCTCTGGGCCGCATCGGTATCTACTACAACAATCCTTGGATCAGCCTCACCTCGCTCTTCTCTTATATCTCCAAGACCAACAACAACTCCACGCTCAACCTGCAGCATGCCACCGACAATGGTACGGAGATTATGGCCGCACCCCTCACTTACGACATCAAGACCTGGGGCTGGACAACCGACGTGATGGCCCACCCGCTGAAGGGTCTCGACATCCACTTCCTCTTCACCTATCAGAAGCCGACCTACAAGAAGTATGAGACCAGTGTTACCTTCTCCGACGGTTATGTGGGCACAATCAACGCCACCGGCAACATCGTGGCTGAGATTCCGCAGGTGCTCATCGAGTTCGACCCGAGCTACATGATCACTAAGGACATCAAACTGTGGACCAGCTTCCGCTACTTCGGCAAGACCTACGCCAATATCAATGAGGCCTACTACTTCAACGGCCACTGGGAGACTTTTGGCGGCGTGAACTGGCAGGTGAACAAGAAACTCTCTCTGGCTTGCTCGGTAGTCAACTTCCTCAATCAGACGGGTGCCAAAGGCTCCATCGCCGGTGCCGAGCTCATCACCAAGGATGAGGCTAAGGACATCAAGAACACGCTGATGACCGGCTCCTACCTCCGCCCCTTCACAGTAGAGCTTAGCGCTTCCTTCAAATTCTAATCGAAGTAATCGGACTAATCAGACCAGTCCGACTAATCTGACCGGTCCGACTAATCCGACTAATCCGACTAGTCTGACCAATCTGACCGGTCTGACCAGTCTGACTAATCCGACCAATCCGACCGGTCCGACCAATCCGACTAGTCCGACCGGTCTGAAAAATCCGAAAAGTCCGATAACCCCAACAAAAAACAACAAAGCAATGAAATCAATCGCAATATTCGCAGCAGCTCTGGCGCTCACAGCCGCCCAGACCGCAACCGCCCAGACTATGGACATCCAACGCCACGGCGACACCACCATCGTCACCGTGGACAATCCCACAAAATATATCCTCCTGCCCGTGGAGGAGGACCAGCCTGAAAGTCAGGTGATGCTCTACACCAACAACGCTGCCGACACCTGGATGGACGTGAGGCTGGCTCAGAACAAGGTAGACTACTACGTGCCCTTCAAGTTGGGCAATGGCTTCACGGCAACGGTGAAGATTCTCAACATCAAGCCCAACGCACTGGCTCTGCAGAGCGGACAGATGCAGCTCAGCAACAACTGGGATGTCACCAACACCGACTTCTACCGTCCCACCTATCACTTCACGCCCGCCTACGGTTGGATGAACGACCCCAACGGCATGATCTACAAGGACGGTGAGTATCACCTCTACTTCCAGTACAATCCCTACGGTTCCAAGTGGGGCAACATGCATTGGGGCCACGCCATCAGCAAGGACCTCTTCCACTGGAAGCAGCTCGATCCCGCCATCGCCCGCGACACCATGGGCCACATCTTCTCCGGTTCTTCGGTCATCGACCGCTACAACACCGCCGGCTACGGCAAGAACGCCATCGTGGCCTTCTACACCTCAGCCAGCGACAAGAACGGACAGATACAGTGCATGGCATGGAGCACCGACAACGGACGCACCTTCACCAAGTATACGGGCAACCCCGTGCTGACTCCTTTCGACGGACTGAAAGACTTCCGCGACCCGAAGGTATTCTGGTATGCACCGATGAAGAAGTGGTACATGATTGTTTCTGCCGATAAGGAGATGCGCTTCTACTGCTCCAACAACCTGCGCGACTGGGACTACGTCTCCGCTTTCGGCAAGGGCTACGGTCAGCAGCCCAACCAGTTTGAGTGCCCCGACTTCTTCGAGCTGCCCGTCGACGGCAACGAGAACAACAAGAAGTGGGTGATGATTGTCAACATCAACCCCGGCTGTCTCTTTGGCGGCAGTGCCACAGAATATTTCGTGGGCGACTTCGATGGCAAGAACTTCAAGTGCGACACCGAGCCCAAGGTGGTGAAGTGGCTCGACTTCGGCAAGGACCACTACGCCTGCGTCACGATGGGCAACACTCCCGGACGCGTCATCGCCCTGCCCTGGATGAGCAACTGGCAGTATGCCAACGTCACTCCCATCAAGCAATACCGCGGCGCCAACGCCCTGCCGCGTGAGCTGAAGCTCTACACCAAGAACGGTCAGATTTATCTCTCAGCCGATGTGGTGAAGGAGGCCGATGCCCTGCGTAAGGAGTCGGTGAGCCTCGAAGGTGTGAAGGCCACCAAGAATGGAACCGTGAAGCAACTCCCCGACAATTATGGCTATGCCTACGAGGTGGACTTCGACGTAACTCCGAGTAAGAGCGGAGAGACGGGTGTGACGCTCTGCAACGACAAGGGCGAGGAGGTGAAGATCTACTTCGACATGAAGAAGAACCGCGTGGTGATGGACCGCACAAAGAGCGGACTCACCGACTTCGGCAAACTGGCCCAGCCCCACGAGATTGAGGCTAACTACGATGTACACCAGTTCAAGGACAAGAACAAGAAGTTCCGTATGATCAACTCTGTGAACTATCAGAACGACTTCGCCCTTGGTACCTGGGCTCCGCTGAATCTCTGCGAGGGCAAGACCTACAACGTACGCCTGATGATCGACAAGTGCTCCGTGGAGATGTTCATCGACGGCGGCCGCATCCCGATGACCAACCTCGTGTTCCCCACCGCACCCTACAACAAACTGAAGTTCCAGTCGGCCGACGGCAAGGGATCCTTCAACAACGTGAAGGTCTACCGCCTGGCGCTCTGACCCTAAAATCAATAGCTGCGGGGACGACAGCCCCGCAGCCTTTCGGATTCTTTCCATCTCTAAATCTCAGTCTCTAACAATGTCAAGCAATAAGAAATTATACATGATCCCGGTGATGTTCTGCTTCTTCGCCATGGGATTTGTCGATTTGGTGGGCATTGCCTCCAATTTCGTCAAGGCCGACCTCGGACTGAGCGACTCGGTGGCCAACGTCTTCCCGTCGCTGGTGTTCTTCTGGTTCCTCATCTTCTCCGTTCCCACGGGAATCCTGATGAACCACATCGGACGCAAGAACACGGTGCAGCTGTCGCTCATTGTGACCATCGTCTCGCTCGTGCTGCCGCTCTTCGGCGACAGCTTCACGCTCATGCTGCTCTCGTTCTCACTCCTGGGCATCGGCAACGCGTTGATGCAGACTTCGCTCAACCCGCTCATCTCCACCGTAGTAAAGGGCAGCAACCTCGCCTCTACGCTCACGTTCGGGCAGTTTGTCAAGGCCATCGCCTCGTTCCTGGCTCCCTATTTGGCCATGTGGGGCGCATCAGCTGCCATTCCCTCGTTCGGACTGGGCTGGCGCGCACTCTTCGCCATCTATCTTGTCGTGGGCATTTTGGCCGCACTGCTTCTCTATCTCGACCCCATCGAAGAGGAGCCCGCCGACAAGGCATCGGGCTTCGTCAGCTGCTTCAAGCTCTTGGGCAGGCCCATGGTGCTGCTGTCTTTCATTGGCATCATGTGTCATGTGGGCATCGACGTGGGCACCAACACCACGGCTCCCAAGATTCTCATGGAGCGCCTTGGCGTGGGACTCGACGCAGCCGCCTACGCCACGAGCGTCTACTTCCTCTTCCGCACCTTGGGATGCCTCACGGGTTCCTACTTCCTGCGCGTCATGAGCAACCGCCTGTTCTTCCTCATCAGCGTGTGCATGATGGCAGTGGGAATGGTCATCATGGCCACGTCATCCAATGAGCTGATGCTCGATGTCGCCTTTGGACTCGTGGGCTACGGCAACAGCAACATCTTCTCGCTGGTGTTCGCACAGGCGCTGCTTTCTGAGCCCGATAAGAAGAATGAGGTCTCCGGACTGATGATCATGGGACTCTTTGGCGGTACCGTCTTCCCGCTCATCATGGGCTTCTGCAGCGACTGGCTGGGTCAGGTGGGTGCCGTGCTCGTGATGGCTGTCGGAGTAATTTATCTCTTCACTTATCTGCCGAGAGTGGCTAAATAAGTCGCCTGAATGATTCAATAACATTATTATCACAGAAACAACAATCAAATCATTAAAACTATGACAACAAATGATACACCCTACGTAGTAGGATTGGGCGAGGCCCTTTGGGACGTGCTGCCCGAGGGAAAGAAACTTGGTGGCGCTCCTGCCAACTTCGCTTTCCATGCAGCCCAGTTCGGCCGTCGCGCTATTGCCGTGAGCGCCGTGGGTGAGGACAATCTTGGAACCGAGACCCTCGAAGAGTTTAAGAAGAAGAATCTCAACGTGCTGATGCCGCGCGTGCCCTATGCTACGGGAACTGTGCAGGTGACCGTCGACGAGCAGGGCATCCCCACCTACGACATCAAGGAGAACGTGGCGTGGGACAACATTCCCTTCACGCCAGAGATTGAGGCCGTCGCCAAGAACTGCGAGGCCGTTTGCTGGGGCTCGCTGGCCCAGCGCAACGTGGTCTCGCGCCAGACCATCCAGAAGTTTCTCGACGCCATGCCCTCCGATGGCAAGCGGCTCCGCATCTTCGACATCAACCTGCGCCAGAACTTCTACACGCCCGAGGTGATACAAGATTCGCTGCAGCGCTGCAATATCCTCAAGATAAACGATGAGGAGCTGGTCACCATCAGCCGCCTCTTCGGCTATCCCGGACTTGACATCCGCAACAAGTGCTGGCTGCTCTTGGGCAAGTACGACCTGAAGATGCTCGTGCTGACCTGCGGCGTCAACGGCAGCTACGTCTTCACGCCCGGTCATGTCTCCTTCCAGCCCACTCCCAAGGTGGATGTGGCCGACACGGTGGGAGCCGGCGACTCGTTCACGGGTTCCTTCTGTGCCTCCATCCTTCGTGGCCGCAGTGTTGCTGAGGCCCACGAGATAGCTGTCCGCGTCAGCGCTTACGTCTGCACGCAGAAGGGCGCCATGCCGCAGTTGCCCGAAGAGTTGACAAGATAAAGCCCCCCAGCCCCTCCCGCCGAAGGAGGGGCTTTGCCATCCAAGCTGAAACAGTTGGTGTTAGCATATAATCTCCAATAAATTTCTAACGGATGTCTTAGGAGAGCCGTCATTCGTGACGACCGCGGTTTCCGGGCGAGCGCTCCTAATCGCTTCGACCATGTACTTATATTTTCGATTCATCTTACTCTCCGTTTCGTTTCAACCTACTGTCTATTACCCTGTCTTTCATACAACAAAATTAATAAATGCGAGGCAATATCCTTATAATAATGATGGTTGGCACGTGGTAGCAATATGGTTAGCACGTGGTAGCAATATGGTTAGCACGTGGTAGCAATAAGGCTGGCACGTGGTAGCAATAAGGCTGGCACGTGCCGCCCAACAAGAAAAGAGCGTTATAAACCTAAAGATTGTAGAAATCTATGGAAATCAAGTGCGACATTCACGCACTGAAGAATGCTAGTGGAGAACCGAATAAACGCTATTATCTCATTCCTACTGCGGCGCAACTGCTATTACCGAGAACATCTATGATTGTTTTTTACACTAATGATCATAAATGAACCATAAATGTTTCCTTTACGGTCTTTCATACTTCTCATGCGAATGTTTTCATTAATGTCTCTTTATTATAAGCCATGAGAGGTTTGCGTCTCATTAATGATCATGAATAGAATTATTCGTGTCTCCATTCATGCTCATTAATATAGGAATTATTCGTGAATAATTTGTGGTTCATTTATGATCATTCAATGTTACCCAAGCTTCGGAAGTGAATAACAGCCTGGAAGGCAGAACCTTAGTAACCGGGTACACGGGAGCGAAGCGGACGTGTGCCCGGAAAGAAATGCAGGAATCAACGTGCCTGGAAGGCACTACCTTCTATCATTGGAGGTACAACCAAAGGGCAGAGTCATCCCCACCCCTAATCCGGGTACATCCACTTCGCTTCGCTCGTGTATGTACCCGGTTACCAAGGTATCGTCTTCCAGAAGGTGCTTTATCATTTTCTTCAGAAAGTTGAGATGTTGAAAAGGACATAGGATGTAACTCCGATTATTCTTGTCAGCAGATAGTTGAGGCCCGATTTGCCGATAATTGAGAGCCGATTTGCTGATAGTTATCAACTGAATTGCCGATAATTGCGAGCCGAATTGCCGATAGTTGGCAGCAATCTTTGGCTTATGGAGGTTGCTGTTTCCGTGTGGGTATAATGCGAGTGGCGGATGGTCACAATAAGGCCGTGCGAGCCATTTACGCATTATGCATTTCTTTCGGTTGTCGACCGAAGAAGTCTTTGTAGCACTTGGCAAAGTAGGAAGGCGAGGAGAAGCCGACCTCGTAGGCAATTTCGGAAACAGACTTTTCGGTGGTGGCCAGCAGCCGGTCGGCGCGGCGCAAGCGGGCCTCGCGCAATATCTCTACGGGCGATTGGCCCGTCATGGCCTTCACCTTGCGGTAGAGCTGCACGCGGCTGAGGCCCAACTCACCGCCCAACTGCTCCACACTGAAGTCGCTGTCGCCTAAATTCTTTTGTATCGCCTCGCGCAACTTGTCGGTGAAGTTGCGGTCCTGCTTATTCTGGGCTTTGCTTTCCGTCTCACTGCCAAAGATATTCTTTAGCTGCTGTCGGCTTTCGATGAGGTTTTTCACGCGGGCCAGCAGTACATCTTCGTTGAATGGCTTCACAATATAACCGTCGGCACCGCAGTTGTAGGCGTCGGCCCGGCTCTCGTCCATGTCGCGCGCCGTGAGCAGCAGCACGGGAATATGGCTCGTTGCCATGTCGGCTTTCAGTCTGCGACAGAGCTCCAGTCCGTCCATCACGGGCATCATCACGTCCGACAGCACTAGGTCGGGCACTTCGCGGCGGGCCGTCTCAAAACCTTCCTTGCCGTCGGCCGCACTCGTCACATGATAGGTTTTGCCCAGCCATGCAGTCAGGTAGGCTCGGATGTCGGCATTGTCGTCAACCACGAGGATATGCTTGCGCGGCTCCTTCTCTTCCGATGCCGTCAGCATATCGCTGTTTTCTCGCTGTGCTGAAGCCTCTTCGGTCTGTGCCGCATGTTGTTTATTTTCTACTACGCTGATGGTCTCTACGTTGTTTGCGTTGGGTTGCTCCATGGGGAAGTCCACCGTGAAGCGGGCACCGTGAGGTGGGCGGTTGGCAGCCGTCACCGTGCCGTGGAGCATCTGGGTGAAGGCTTTCACCAGGGCCAGTCCCACGCCTGTGCCGTTGGTGTAGGGAGTCTCCACCTGGAAGAATCGCTCAAAGATGCTCTTCAGCTTATCCTCGGGTATACCGATGCCCGAATCCTCCACCACAATCTTGAAGCGCTTGCCCTCAGGGGTGGCGCGCAGCCAGATTTCGCCACCCTCGGGCGTATATTTCACCGCGTTACTCAGGAGGTTGTAGCAGATGCGTTCCAGTTTGTAGGCGTCGCTCAGAACGAACATGTGGGCTGGCACCTCCACACGAAGCGTTATGATTTTCTTTCTCACTGCCGGCTCAAACATCTCCGCCCACTGCCGGAGTGCGGGGGCGAGGTCGAAGTGGGCCAGGTGGAGCTTCATCTTTCCGTTTTGCACCTTGCGGAAGTCGAGGATCTCGTTGACGAGCCGGAGCAGGATGTCGGTGTTGCGCTTCACCACGCCAAGGAGCGAGCGCTGGCTGTCGGAGAGCGTGGGGTCGGCCGTGAGCTGCTCCACGGGAGCTGTGATGAGGGTGAGTGGCGTGCGGAGCTCATGGCTCACGTTGGTGAAGAACCGCAATTTGGCACTGACCGCCTCCTCAGCCATGCGGCGCCTCAGCACGAGTCCACGATAGAGCAGA
>ONYS01000035.1 GCA_900322095.1 uncultured Prevotella sp. | reverse complement strand
CGCAAAGGTAAGCAAAAAAAATAGTTTTAGCACGCTATCATATCAAGTTCTTTGGTTAGGCAGCGGCATCCGTCCGCCACGGACAATCCCCCTTGGGCCCATAATCTGTGGTATTGTCATCCCTGCCTGTTTGGCCACGCCCGCCATACGGGCAGCGAACTCCACGAGATAACCGCCACTGGCTGACGACGACTGCGACAGCTCGTTGATGCACGAGCCTGTCATCAGCATAGCCTTGTTCAATCCATGTTTGTCATCCTCGCCAAAGGCCATGGCCATCTTACCTATCTGCGCCACGGCATCGTCACCGAGGTCATCGCCGAGGGCTACATTGATCTTGTCGGCTGCGTCGACAAAGTCTTTTGCCCCTTTCTGCGAGCCGATACCGAGCCGGCCGGCGGCACCTGCTAGCTGGTTCAGCTGGTCCCGTCCAGTGCGCGTGTTCATCTTCTTGAACTCCTCGTTGAGAGCCACCACCTGGTCTTTCGCCATACCCGTGTATTTCTGCACGTCCACCATTTGTTCGTCCATCTCGGCATAGTCCTGCACCGAGTTTCGGATGGTCATAGTGATGCCAGCGATACTTGCCGCCACACCCGCGAGTGCCGTCTGGTAGCGGTTGAGCTTATCAGCGATCTTGCCGAAGGCACTTGGCTGCTCCCTTGTTGCCTCGTTCATTCTCTGCATTTCGGTGCGGCAGGCCTTGACACGGTCGGCAAGTGCCTTGTATTCCTTTGAGTTCCGTGCCACGTTGCCAGAGCGCAGCTCTTTGTTGAGCGCACGCACCGTTTGGGCGAGCTCTTTATAACTCGCCTGCGAGAGGTCTTTGACTGACGTCGAAAGCCCATTGATATACTTCTTCTGCTCCCTAATCTTCGAGGAAACGCTATCAATGTCCTTCTGCATGTCAGCGGCCAGCTGATGGTTCTTAGCAGAGGACGATGCATAAAGAGCCTTCTGCTGCTCCTTCAATCGTTTCTGCTGCTCCTCCAGCTTCTTCAACTCAGATTGAGCCTGACGTGAGTTCAGCTCAATCTCCGCACGGAATTTCTCAGTATTACCAGGCATAATTTATTTTATTTTTCTTGCTCTTTCAGATAATTTACAATAAGCCCAAATCAGCGCAACCGCCACGTCGCATATCCCAAGGAAAACCAGCACCTTCTCGTACCATGGTTCCTCCTTCTCGACATATACATTCTTTGGCACATACTGCGGGATGGAATCATGTACGATGCTGTCTTTCCGCATGATGAACCTGACGGCGCTGTTGCTGTTCGCCGTCTGGCTCTGCTTCACGAGCCATGCTTTCTCCTGCTTCCCGATACGGATGCCATAGTCGGCCATCATCGTCGAGTCAGCCTGCCGGATGATGGTCGTGGTAGTCGTCAAGACGCTGTCAACACGATATACGGTGTCGCGCTGATGAACGATGCGCTCGTGCACCTCCGGGACGAGGACCTTCTTCGAGGCGCATGAGGAGAAGAGCAGCGCTATCAGTCCTATGAGAAACAGGCCGATGACCACTTTGTCATAAGCCTCCCATATATCAAAGTGAAATCTACTGCGCATATCTCCGGGCCTCCCATTCCCTGCGTTTCACCAACCCGCCGAGGACGACATCCTTGCAGTAAACCCAGCGTCGGAACTGTGCCTGTATCTCGGCCACCGATCGCCCAGTCCTTACATACTTCAAGAGCGTCGAGCCCTTCAACTTCCCGAGTCCGAGGTTGAAGGCAAAGTCAGCGAGTGCGTCGAACTGTCCCTGCGTCTTGATTTGCGGTATCGATGACAAGTATTTCTCGATGGGGGCGAGGTCGCTCAGCAGGTAGCGCTCAGCCTCGCTCTGGCTGATGCGGTCATACTGTCTCACGCCCTTGGTATGGCCGTAGCCTATCGTCCACGTGTCATCACTTTTTTTGTACGCCGTCAGACTCAGGCCCTCGGCCTGCCTGACATGCTCCAGCAGCTGTTTAGATGCTTTCTTCATTGCCTTGTGTATTCAAATAAGATTTTAGATATGGAATTCTCTCGATGAACTCAAACCTCAGTACGTAATAGAGGAATGCGAAAATCATCCAGGGCGTAGAGCCCTTCTTGAAGATCTTCTTGCAGTTCTTGATGATATTCAGCCCATAGAAGTAGATCACCACATAGGTCACATAGCTCACGCACTGCAGTGCGCCTTCTTCCTGTCTCTTGAATTTTCCTATAGCATAGATACAGGTACAGAACACGAAAAACACCGTAGCCTCGCCTACACAGCGGGCCGCCTTCTTCAACTCGAAGTCCTCCTTGTTGGCGATCATCCCGGAGAGATAACCAAAGATGAAGTTAGCGAAGAATATTAAAAACAGAGAGCTCAGCTCGCCTTGTAGCGGTCTGAGATATGCCAGTACTGCAAGCGCTATGCTTACAGCGGCGTTTTTTGCTATATCGTACATCGACCCTGTCATCATCTTATTTTTATCGCAAAGATAATTACGACTTCAAGTTATTGAAAATACGGAGATTTAGATTAGGCAGACAGTTCTTTAATTATTACACCGATCCCCGGCACTGAGCCGTGCCGGGGATCTTTCTACACATCCTATCTTTCTATATCCGTCTGTTGACCTCCCTCTTCTAACTTGAAGTCCCAGAATTTAATCACGTTTTCAGTCGTGACGTCTGAGAAGGTTCCCAATCTCGGATAGGCAACACAATCAGGTTTATTCCACACAAATGTGAACACATGCGTTCTCATGCAGGGAGTTGTTGAGCCCTGCCTCACTCTTCGTAGTCCGTAGGGTAAGGGCTTTTCTCAAGCTTGATGTTCCTGATATAGGTGGTGCCGGGCTGACCCCTTATTATAAAGGAGTTCGCTCTCTCTACCAGCCTGTACGTCGTGAAGTATCGCTTGCTCTTTTGCGAGAGGTTGTACCAATCTACATGCCCGTTATCTGAAATTTTTTTGCCACCTTCCGCACATGCGATAATGTCTTTTAGTCCCAATGGGATGCAGTGAATTGTTATTTTGTTGTTCTTCGTGCTTCCCCAAGCGTCGAAGCTTATGGTATACACCTCACCCACTACTGGGTTGGGTATATCTATCCACTTATCTTTAACAGAACCTTCGTCAGCGTGTAATACAATGGCATCTACAGACTTGTCATATCCGCCTATATCTCTCCAGCGAGTCAATAGGTTAGGCTGTACCTTGGTATCCAGCGTCATTTTTACCCCTTTCATGCTGCCACCTCCTTTCTCCGTGTAGTGGCGAGCATGATGAGAAGTATACTAACTATTACCCCCCCCTAAATCGTCTATCTCCCAGATGCGGAAGTCGCGAAGCTCGTAGTCTGTGTTATAACCCTTAAGAAACGCGTAAATACCCATATTGTTCACCACGTCTGCCTCTTTAAGCATTACCACGGCAGATTCTTTGTCGCCATCCCAGTGAGACGCAACAATGTCTGTGCTTACATGAACAGAGTCTCCAGTCATTATGACTATACTGCCAACATTCCTGTTGCTTGACCGGAGGCTAATGCCATACTTCTGACCCGCTTTCAGCACACTCTTGCTATTGGGGATGATGCAACGGGCAAATGCGCCCCAGCTGTAAATCTTGTTGGTATGTATTTTCAACACGCCGTCCTCCTTGCTCCATGTGGCAATGTTAGACCTTGCCATATTGATACTCACATTCTTGAACTCCGCGAAGTTCGTGTGCATCCGCACCTTCTCCTCGTCAGTGACTATCTTTGCGCTGATACCTTTCATGCCACCCTCCTTTCTTCGCTAAGAACGAGGGCGACAATGCGAGCATTATTTATTGCCCCCCCCGTTGCCTTCAACTCGTCGCTGTCAATATAGGGCTGTACTCTGTCACCTTTACCTACCATGATATTGGTAAGCTCTATGTAACCATCGTCGGCAACCTTAATGCCTCTATCTGCTACGTGAGAGTAGAAATACAAATTATCATTCTCGGTAACTGGGTGGGGCTTATGAGCATAATCCTCTGTTTTCGCTTTCCACGGTTTTACAACGACATCCATTTCTCCGCTCTCTGCGCCTCCGCTATCAGGACCAACCGTATTCCAGCTGAGATAGTCACAAGTTTGGAAGCAAGCCTTATTATTCCACTTTCCCCAATCCACGCCTTTCCACTTAACATGATAGCTGATGAATATCATGTCGCCTTGGTTAAAGCCTTTGAAAGGTATATGTCTCTTGTCTATTCTTAACGGCCCACGGCTGTCTCCTAAGACGTAGTTCTTCCAGTCGGTCTTCACCTCTGTCTTTATTCCTTTCATATTCTTCTTTTTTTTACGCCACGGGCGCAAGTCAGTCCCGCTCCCGTGGCTTAGGTTGTTACTTCTTGTCTGTCTCGCTCTCAGCACCCTCGGCCGTCGAAGTAGATTCCGTAGTGCCAGTCTCCTCGGTTGTCGGCTCCGTCTCGGTGTCTTCCTCGTCCGTCACCTGCGCCTTCAGCTGCTCCTGCACGCCACTGAGTGCCTTGAATGCCTTCTCGGTGTTCTCTGCTGTAGTGCCGTAGAGCTGGTATTGCAGCACGCCGTTGTACATGCTTGTCGAGAAGTTTGCGATGCTCTCGCCGCCGTAGAAGATGTTGCCGTTAGCACTCAGAACACGCTTCTGCTGTTCGTCCAGCTCGAAGTTTCCGTTAGCCGTAAGGTTGATGTCCTCGCTGTCGGCATAGCTGTAGCTGTTGTTTGAGCTCTTGCTCAGAATTTGTAACTTTCCCATAGTCGTTTTGTTTAAAAAATAATAGTGTTAATTTATCTGCGTTTAAATTGCTTGTTCCCGTTCGGTAAGCCGCCGTTGTGTAGCGGACTACCAAGGCCTGCCATTCATATAAACCGTATTCCAGTAGCTGCCATCAAAATAAAACATCGTCCATTGCCCAACGGAATTAGAGTTACATGTGCTGTTGTAATTTGTACCGCTTCTAAATTGATGGCCATTGCCATTGAAGGTAATCCTACTGCCCGTCTGTATCACGACGATAAAAAGGCCGGTCGGCGGGTCTTTCGGCATCGTGAAAGATCCTCCGCTGCACTGATAGAAACAATGCTTCTTGTCTGCGGTTGCACCATTGCTGACATAATCCGACGAAAGGCACATCCCCGCGAATTGCGACGGGCCACCTAACGCGGTAAGACAGAAGTCACCCTGTGTCTCTATACCAAGCGCGGCATGTTGGGGATCATTCTCGTTAGAGAAAGGCCCTGAACCTTTCCTTTCGAGTTTGACATAGTTGTGAAACGTACTCCCCAAACTCGGATTATCGAGACGATAGACGGTACGATTGCCGTAAGGAGTACGCGAATCTATAGTTCCATTGCCCAGGAACACAGACGAGATGTAGGATGTGTCAAATCCGCTGACAGACAAATTGTTCATCGCCAAGCCTAAGCCGCTCCATATTTTGCCACCATCACCGGTCATCCCAGAGAACATCCCCGCTTCATTGATACTGAAGAAGCTGATGGTTCCGCCCGTGGCCGTGATGTTGTTCGTCGTTATCTGTCCACCCGCTATCGTCGTCGTGCTCTTTGTTTCTTCCGATGTCGAGTTGATGGTCGATCCGTTGATGGTTGTACCGTTGATGGTGCCCCCGCTGATGGTCGAGCCAGTAATCGTGCCCTTGAAGTGTGCATTGCCCTCACCGACGATGTTTCCTTTCTCGTCAATGCTGAACGTCGCTACGCCGCTGTTGTTCCTCACGGTGAAGTTGTCCGTTGTGGCGATAATCTTGTGGCTGTAGATGTCTATGCCCGTTGCCAGCTGTGCCGCATCCTTCTTCCTTTCCTCGGACAGATCGTTGGCGTTCCAGTAGGTGAAGTGGTCGCTCTTCGACAGGCACAGACGGGACACACGAACACTGCCGTTCCTCTGAAGAAATACACGCACTTCCAAGTATGCGATTTCTATCTCCGTCGTCGTGCCGTTCCCGTTATCGCGCGTGGCCGTTGCCCCGAACGTATGAGAGCCAGAATATTGTTCGTCACCAAATATTCGGTCGTTTTGATAAGCATAAATTGCAAATCCGTCGGTGATTCTCGTCTTGTTAGCATCCATCGGATGGTACTCAAAAGCAAGCAATTTACCACTATCCCACGCGGGTCTGTAGGAGTTTGTCTGGTGCAGGTCCTTGACAAAGCAGGATATGCTGTACGTCCCAGCACCACGGAAAGGCACGATATATCTCAATCCTGCCGATGTATCGCTTGTTGCGCCGCTTCTGTTAAACAGCACCCCGCACGCTCCGTCCACCGACGTGCTGTTCCTCGACATCCATGACACATAGTCACCCATGTTGTCGTCATAGCTGTTCCGCTCACCCATGTAGTCACTGTAACCGATT
Organism: uncultured Prevotella sp.; assembly: GCA_900322095.1. Lineage (GTDB taxonomy): Bacteria > Bacteroidota > Bacteroidia > Bacteroidales > Bacteroidaceae > Prevotella. The sequence continues at coordinate 22,020 of ONYS01000035.1, read as the reverse complement.
GGCTCAGAAAAGTCTGGGTCTGGCAAGAGGTTCAAGGCATCAATCTCCTCATCCGAAGGTGCCCATGCGTCCAGCGTCCTGCCGTTTGGGTCTGTCTCGCCTTTGGCATCCAACCCCGTCCAGTCACCCTCGTCGACACGCACCCAGTCCACATGCACGCCGTAGTAGTTCCCGTCCACAGGGATGCCGCCAGAACTGTCCATTTCGTAGATACCGATAACCATCTGCTTCGTCGTTCCGGCCACGAAACTGAACCGAACGACGCTACCCGACGTGTTAGTAAGTTCGTCAGAATGGTAGGAAGTAGACCAACTGTTATCAGCACCAAAGACCTGTACCATCACATGATGATCGTTGCTTGCCGACTCCATCCACAGCCGTGCCGTCACGGTGTAGGTCTTGCCCTGCTCCATCTTGAAGGCGGAGCTACGTAGCACCTCGTACTGTTTGTTGTACAGTCCAACCACGTTGCCACCGCTCACAAGATTTCGCGACTTCCGCTCTACCTCCTGCACCTTCTGCGATATGCTTTTAGCCGTCTGCTGTATGGTAGAGATATTCCCTTTGTTGTCTGCCGCCGTCTGTGTCACCGTGGCAAGGTTCTTGTTGATGTCTATCGCTACGCCTGCCTCCATTGTCACAGGTACGCTATCATAGAGCACCGTTCCGTCACTGAGCGTCACCGTCACCGGGATACTGTCAACGGGGCGGTTGTCGCTGGTGTAGCTCTTAGTCCCCGTACCGCTCAGTGTGCCCTCTGTGTTGTTGACCGTTGTGGTAACATCCTTATTCTCGATGGTGGCTGCGATGGTAGCAATCGTAGCGGGCTCCGAGCTGTCTCCTACCATCTTCACAGCCTTATAGTGCAACGTATAATACAATGCGAATGTAGCATTAGTGGAGCTATTAGAGGCTTTGACAGTGGCCGAGCGATCTGACATCGGTATGAGGCGGTAGGAGACGCCGGGGGTTCCATCCCCGTCCTTGCCGTCAAAAACCATAGGTACCGTTATCGTGTCTATGACGACGTTCTCGTCTGCCCCCGTCTTGTAGAGATTCACGGTGATGGATGACGCCGTAAGGCTTGCGCTGAACCCCATGCCGCTTGAACGTTTGGTAGACGTGTCGTCAGTGCTCAGACGCCAAAAATATTTTGTCGTGTCACCGTATGCCGGGATCTCAGTTTTGCCGCCGTTCATGATGACAATGCTCACCGTCACGCTGCTATAGTCCCAGCTGTTCGATGTTCGGCTGAAATGGCAAACGGAATGATCCACCCTCAATTTGGCAATCTCCGGGGTGTCTCCCTTGTCTCCCTTCACATACACCCACTTGGCCATCTGAGCGGCTTCGTCCACAGTGTCCTCCTTGGTCTCGCTGACCCACGTGCCCATATAAGCATAAGCTTTGCCGTCAGTGTTGCTCAGCACAATGTCTTCTTTCGCAGGGTTCTGCTCGTTGCTCCACGCAATATGCACATAGTTGTTCTTTCCTGCCTCGCCGCTCACCTTTCCGCAGTCCGTAAAGCCATTGTGATGCGTCGAGTCGTTTACCGTCGTGCCCGTGTACGACCAAAGGTGCCCGTCGATGATGTAAGAATCACCGGCACTGGCTCCCGAACTGGGCAGACCGTCGATCGAGCTGACACCCGTCTTCATATTGATAGATGTGCCAGCAGCACCGTCCTTCACGATGCACAGCGTGATGGAGTCACTCATCTCCACATATTCCGATGTTTCTTTTACGAACTCTGACATTTTTCCTCTGTTTTATTTGCGTGAATCAATTATTTTATTTACCTTTGTGGGCGTGGGGACGGCACTGCTAACCCCTTTTTTTGTGCCTATACGGACAGACTTGCAATCCCCGTTGTTGACGTGTCGCTGTCCGTCTCTACGTATATCTTGCATTTTGCGACGGTGCTGATCGGTGTGTAGTTGCTGTCAGCGAGCCACACGCCATAACGTCCCCAAGCGTGATATTTTCCGTCGGTTCCTTGCTTCAACCAATATGTATGTTTCCCGTGCTTGAGTGCCGTCTTTTCCGTCGTCACCTTTGCTGTCTTGTGCAAGATGATGTCATTCTCCTCAACGAAAAACAGCATCTGTGACATATCCACGGAATAGTTGTTATTGCCGAGAGATGTGAACGGGAGTGGTGTAGGATTGTGAGTAAACATATCATGTACCATGTCGTGAAATCCCCACGCATTTCTATTCCATTTTAATTTTAGAATTCTGTAATACCTCTTCCAACAAGGGTATAATTTCATCCCGGATATGTCCTCGGAAGCCCTGAAGATAAGCTTTGTTCCGTCCACACCAATTGCCGTCAGCTCGATAGGTTCCAGCAGTTGTTTAGGAATCTTCACGCTACACTTCCACAAGTCCAGCGCGTCGGAGCTGCTCGCATATCGGTGACGGTAGCCATTCTCTGGTAATATTTCATGCCCGTCTCTTGTCCATTTGAAATTATCTCTCGGTATTCTTCCGCCCATGCTCTTTCCGTCGATCATAACACGGCATCGTAACAACACGTTGTTATAGCTGTTGTTAAACACCGTACCGCTGTCGCTCGTCAGGTTGACAACAGCCGTGCGTCTTGCGCTCTTTCCGTCCTTACCATCCTTACCGGGATCTCCCTTGTCGCCCTTGATCAGCACCCATCTCTTGACCTTTGGCCATTCTTTTACGTCGTCATCGGCCTTTGTGTCCTGATAGGTTCCATAGTACTGGTGCCCTGCGTCGATAACCGTACGCACGTCATCCTCCGACTGAGGATTGTCAGAAGAAGCATAGAGAATATGCGCCGTGCCACCCTTGCTGCCGTCCATGCCGATGCGACCAACCGAGTAGCTCTTAGTGCTGTTGCCGTCGCTATACGATACCGTCGTCCGTGTCCACAGATATTTGCCTTGTGCCAACTGAGGAACGGCGGTCTGCCAGCCCGATGTAGGAGCCGTTGTTCCGCTGTCTCCTCCCGCATACTCCACCTTGGTGGATGTCACCTTCACACTCGTGCCAGCCACTCCATCATTCGGCGTGTAGCTCGTGCTGACAGTGTTCGTCGATGTTCCGTCTGTATACAGGACGATGGTCATCACATAGCAGTACTTTCCCTTGTCGGGCTTCTGTGTCGGGTAGGCTGTCTGAGAGGTCACACTGTCCCAGTTCAGGGACGCATTCGCAGCCACGTTGTTGATGACCTTGTACGACACGGCCTTCACGCCGACGCTGGAGCCGTCACGGATGACAGGCAGAGTCTTGCTGAGCAACTTCTTGTCTCCGGCATATATGTCGCACGTAATAGTCTTACAGTCCTTGCTCAGATAGAGATTGCCACCGTCAGCAACAGCTATGGACGTGTCGTGCACCTCGATGGGACTGCCCAGCAAGGTGCCTTCTCCGTCATAGCAGCAAAGGACAGCCTTGTCCACAACACACGATGTACCGCCGTTGTAGAAGTCAGCTTCGAGTGCAGCACTCTCTGCTGTCCTCACACTGTCAAAGTTCAGCACGTCGCAGCGAATGCCGTTGAGGACAAATACGATGTCATAGTCCTCTACAGCCATGAAGGTTGCCCGTCCTGTTGCCTGTATTGCCATACGCTGTTAATGATTAATAGTCAAGAAAACCTTGGAATGTCGTCTGTACCGCGTTCGCGATGAGATGGGAATATTTGATCTGTACCGTCCGGTTGGCTTCCGTACCCGTGACGCTTGTCGTGTAGCTTCTGGACACCTCGTTGTTGGCAACAGCCCACTCGTTGTTGCTGCCAAAGTCTGATGCCGACGGGACAAAGGTGCTGTCTTTTGCGCCAGCTGCCGTCAGACGGTAAAAGCCGAGCTTCTTGCCGATATAGTCCTTGTCCGTCCACTCATAGTTTCCTTGCGAGATGTCAAAGCGCATAGGATTGCCACCGCCAGCTACAACGTTTGGTCCTTTCGGCTGCGAAAGCTCAAGGTCGATGGGGTCGGTGTCGTCGATAAGGCCCTTCACTGCCACAGCCTCTTTGCCGCTCGTAGAACTTTGTGAATCCGTGTCACGGACAGTGAGCTTGATGCTGCCCACGTTGATCACTGCCTTGTCCGAGATAGAGATAGTCTTGTTGTTCTCGCCGAATTTGGCCAACACGGTGCCCGTGGGCAGAGCAGTTGTCTTGCCGGACGGAACCACAATCTGTCCTTTGCTGTCAAATTCAAGGAAGTTGCCAACACTTGGGTCAAATACCTGCCACTTGTAAGTTACATTTGTGGTGTCCTCAGAGCCGCCGCGAATCATAGCACCTTCAAAATCCAGCCATTGGTCGCCACCGGCCTTGGTCTGGAAACGGTCTGTGCTCTTCGGGGTGATGAGGGCCATAATCATCGTGCCCGCATTCTCCGCAACGGGAATAGGCAGGGAGGCCGTGAAGTCTATGGTCTGCCCGGTAGTCGGGTGCGTCCATTTGTACACGCAAGTAACCAATGCTGAGGACGGTAGATTTTTTATGATTTTAAGGCGGTAGCTGCCGCTTGTCTCCACGGTGTAGTCCGTGCCGTTTGTCAGTGTCTTGCCACCGCAGACTACGCTCCAAGTACATGCTCCCTTTATCTGATTGCTTGTGTCACCGATACCGAGAATCTTCAATGTCGGTGTAATAATATTGTTGTTCGTCTCGAAGTTCGGGGTGTAGCTCACCGGGTCTTTGCTCATGATCTGGTTGCCGTAGGTGGGCACGAGCGAGAAAGTAGAGCTCACGCCATCTATTACCTTGTTGAAGGTTGCTCTTCCTGATGCTTGTATTGCCATATCTTTATAATTTTAAAGTGTGAAATCTTTTTTTGCCATTGTATAAACCTCGCCTGTAGCCTTGTGCAATGTACAGACGAAACTTGTAATGTCGCCGCACATGTCCCCCTCACTGACTTCCAGTGTCTTTGCGCCGAACTTGTGCTGCGAGTTCCAGTCCTTGTCCCCCTGCGCGCTCTCGCTCTCGCGGGTCCAAATAAACTGGCTTGCGTCCTGCGCATCCGTGATGTCATAGCTGCCCATGGTCACAGCTGCCGCTATGGTGGCGATCTTCCCCTGACCCACGCGCCACGTATAAGCACCGCTTGACAGATAGAGTAGCAGAGACACGGGCTCCGTGCCGTCCGTACCGTTACGGACAATGCCAAGGCTCTTGCTTACCAACAGCTTCCCGTCCTTGTCCTTTGCTACTGCGGCAATATACTTGCAGTCCTTGCTCAGATAGAGATTGCCGCCGTCTGCTACAACATTGTCAGTATTGGTTAACGTTATAGGAGAGCCGAGGACTGTCCCGCTCTGGTCATAGCAGGTAATGGAAGCATTTGCAACGTTGGCCGCGACTCCGTTATTGTAGAAGTCAGCTTCCAGCACAGAGCCTTCGCTTGCCTTCACATCGTCGAAATTCAGACTGTCAACGGGGACATTGTTAAGCAGGAATACGACGGAATATGCGTCTCCTTGCGCTCCCGTGTCTCCCTTCTCGCCTTGGATTCCTTTCGCGGCTGCAAGGCTCCAGTAGGGTGACGTGGCCGACGGCTTTTCGCCTTTGATGGTATTCCCAATTGGCACACCCGATGCTATCCATGTCTGTCCTTCGTAGGTCACAAGGTCGTTATGGCCGTAGCTGGCCGTGTCGCTGTATGCCCCACGTACCACCGCTACCGTCTGTGTCTCAGCAGGAGCGGCATAGGGACGGAGGATAAGGTGGTCGGTGGTAATAATCGCCTCGTCGATAGCGAGCTTCCCGACAATATTATCATGCGGAAGGTCGTAGTTGTCGATGCCTTTATAGATGACCCAACCACCTTGAACCACCGAGATGATAGCTACGCCCTGTCGAGTCTCATCCCAACAATGCCCCATGCCCACGATATTGTCACCGGCATAAGGCAGAGACGCCATCTTCTCGCACACACCGCCTAACGTGACGTGCCGCACAGTCCCTGCCGCGTCCGTCAGCGCGATGTCCTTGCTCGTCGAGTTGCTCAGCTCTATATAGTGGTAGCTCTTGCCCTCTACGGTCACCGGAGCCTTTGACACGCCCACCACGAGCCGCCAGTATTCCCGGTTCTCATAGTTCGTGTAGTCCCCCGGCTTGGCAATGTTGTTCGTCTTGCAACGTGCCAGCTGACCCACGGCCCACTCGTTCTTCACGCTCTGTGATCCGTCCGTCGCGAGAAAATAGCAGCGAAATTTGTCCGCCACCTTCCCCTCAGGTATCACCAGCGTGGGCTGGGTCTCGTAGGCTGCTGCTATGCAGCTGCCATCACCGTCTATAGCCTCCACCCGGGCCACCCTGTTGCCGCACGCGCTCATCACCACCGTACCCCCGATGAAGCTCATCTCGTGTACCTCCAGTTCGGCCACGATCATCTTCATTCGAGCAATGAGGTTATCAATCTCTAAGGTATATTTCCCCTTAGCGTCCTTGGTCAGTCCATACCCCGTGCCGTCAAAACCCTTGTTGGTACCTGCCTTGAAGTCCTTGCTCCGCAAGTATTCCGCCACCAGGCCTGCAAGATGTGCCACGCCTTCCTTGGTGATGTCATAGAGCCCGTCGCCGAACGAGACACCGCCGTCAAGTTGCGTCTCTCCCTTGACCTCCGCCGAGCCCATGGTCAGCTTGTGCGTCGTCTCGTCGTCCTGGTCCTTGCGTAGGAAACCACCGGTAATATCCGAGAAGGCCGACTCCACGCTCGCAGCCACATACTTGAAGATCTCCATCATGGTGCTGCCCACCCGCTTTGCGGTGTTGGCAGCCTCACGACGCTCATCACGTATCTGCTCGATGTGCTTCTCTATGTCTTTCGCCTCTAAACTCATATCGCAAATTTACGTTATCTTGCCTTGCTTTGAAAATACGTATTTACAGGTTCCGCAGCGCGTTCGTCTTCTCCTTGATGGTAGAGAACAGCCCGCTCACCACGTTCGACAGCGTGCCCATGTACGCCTCGCCGTAAAGGCCCCGCTCCACGTCGCCCAGCACGTAGATGGACCGCAGATACTTCCTCACGAACCAGTCACGCTTCTCTCGCGGCTTGCCCGTCGTCATGTGTTTCGTGCTCCACCGCGGGCCACGGCTCCGGGGCTTGTCAAGACGGGCCGCCTTGCGCAGTGCCGGGTCGAGGATATCGAGGTCACCGCCATTGCCCTTGTTGTAGCCATTACCCACGCCGGCGGCCACATAGATGCCATACTTCATGAACTCATGCGCGATCGTCACCTGCTCACCGTGGCTCAGGCTCCCCGTGATATCGTTGTACAGTTTCATGGTGTCGACGATGCCCAGACGCGTGATCTGCTCGCGCCAGATGGTAATCATCATCTCCATCCAGTCCTGCTCCCATTTCCGGATGTCGGCCTCCGACACCGGGCGCGTTATCTTCCGTTCAGCCATCCCACTCCTCCTTGTTATAAACCAGGTCTATCGGCTCCCGCGTGTAGAGCGTGAAATAAAGCCCCGTCATACCCGACAGATAGTACCGGCCTAGCTCCGCGTTCGGGATGCTCTGCGTCTCAAACTGCACCATTCGCTCATCATACGTGTATTTGTCACGGATGATGCGCGTGACAAACTGCTTGAACACCTCACGGCATAGTTCCAGCTGCCGCTGCCGGTCCTCCATGTCGGGATAGTTGTAGGCCGAGAGAATCATCACCGTGAAAGCGCGCCTTTTCGTGAAGGCATACTCCCCGTCGTCCGACGACAGATTCTCCGTGCTCGTGTCCGTGATGGCGATGAAGCGGTCGTTTTCGCGGTATTCCTCCAGCAAGCCCTCCAGATTGTCCGTGTTGCTGATGACCACCGCCTTGAACCCCTTCTGCTGGCAGAGCCTGTTCTTCTCCGCCATCTCCGTGAAATATTTTATTGCGTCAAACATCTTCTTCATTTGTTCTTTTGCATGATACGTTTCAGTTCCTCATTCTCGCGCGCCTGAGCGTCCAACTCGGTGAGCGCCCTGAGCGTGGAAGTATGGTTCAGAATATACTCCTCCTTCGTCACGTCACCCTTCGTCAGCAGCCTGATTTGCGCGTCAGTATATTCCCGCAGCACGTCTTGAGTGACCGACTCCCCCTCGCCCGTGCGCCGGAGAAAATGCGGAAACAGCTGGCCGTAGTAGTCCTTCACAGCCGTCCACCACATCGCCGTGGCCACATAGTCAAACTGTGTCTTGACCATCTTCCCGCCCTCAGGAACTTGGTAGAGGATGTCCACCATCGGACTCAGCTTCGTCCAGTCGTGCGATGCCATCCACGCCTGGTAATAGTTCTCGCACACCAGATAGTTCCCAAACATCAGGTCGCGTAAATCAAAGCTCACCGCCGCGCAGTGGTGGAGCACAGCCAGCCGGCACCGCATCTCATTCGGCCTTTTCACCCATTCCACCGTTGCTATCATGTCCGGCAGAAACTCAGGATTGAGCAAGAAAGTCTCACCAGTGGACACACGGTAGCACAGAATCCCGTCCTTTGTCTCGCTGTCCACGCGGCAGCCCATGAAGTGGAAGAGGGCCGCCGTGGCGATCATCCCCATCATGTCCGCACGGCCGTCATAGATATTGTACAGGCTGATGATATAGCGCAGCTGTCCTTGCGAAAGCTTCTGCCACCCATTCGGTATCTTGAACACCATTCTTTCAGTTAACAAAGAAGAACGTCGGGTCTTCCGGCTGGTTTTCATATCTTTCTCCATGGATTGAAGCATATAGTTTGGATTGTTTGTATTCCGGCAGCAGCTCCGCATACCGTTCCATATAGTCACGCAGCTCCCATTTCTCCGGAGGTATGCAAGGACGCCCCGCTGCCATATCCCCGATGGAACGGGCAATATAGTTCAGCGCACTGTTATAGACGCCAATGTCCGCATTCGTCATCTTCGCTGTGCGCACACGGTCACGCAGCGCGTCGTAGTACTCGAAGGAAATCTCTTGGCGCACCATCATCTCGGCTGTGGCGCGATACTGGCAAATTCGCCGCCAGTTGTCCGCCATGGACAGATTATTGTCGATGGGGCCGAACTGAGTCATCTGATTGGGATCATAATAGAGAGACGGAATGGCATTCTTTCCCGCAGCAGAGGCTCCCCATCCGTCAGTCTTCACAAGGATGGCCAGCAACCTCGATATTGCCATGAGCGACTGCCATTCCATTTCGTCCCTCAACGCCTTGACGCGTGTCTGAGAGGCAGGGGCTGTGTCGTTCGTCGACACGATGCCGAAGCCCGTGCCCGTCAATACCAAATCAAGCGATGGAATGGCCCGAAAAAAGGCATGGATGCACACAAACTGCAGGATACCGCCTTTCAGGTCCTCGGCATCCATCAGCTCGTCCATGCCCTGGAAGAGCAAATTTTGCAGATACTGATAAGAGAGGCTGAAATAAGGCACCATGCGGTTAAAGACGCTCGTGTTCCGCTCTGGCATCTTCGCCGCAGGCACATATTGCTCAAATATCTCCTTGGTAATCTCTTTCGTTACGTCCATGGTTATTCTTCTTTAGTGTTTGTCTCATTGTTGTTGTTCATCGTCGCCTGCTTGGCGTCGGTGTTTTTGTCCAGCGTCGTCAGCAAAATCATCGGCACGTCCGCATACACCTTCTCCTCCCATCCGTTGAAGAGGATGGCCACCTGATGGGGCAGGAGCAGCAGGTCGTGCGTCATCGTCTCCAGGGCCTGCTTCATCGTGAAGAGCTCCCGTTTGTCCGAGCCACTGTTGTTCATCTGGCTCTTCCCTGGGTTTGCCCCCGCAAGGTTCGGGTGCACGTTGTCGTCGTAGCAGAGCATGTTGCTCACCTCCGCGATGTCGTCGTTGTACTCGTTGCCGGCCTTCGACGTGTCCACGAGGGTAATCTTCACGTTGTGCTTCTCCTTGCCGTCTATCGTTGTCGAGAAGTCGCTCCACACCATCTTGTCGCTGTTCTCAGAGCCCGTCAGGCATTTCTTGATACTCTCCAGAAATTCCTTCTTCATGTCCTGGTACTCCTGGGTCCCCTCGCTGATGCCCTTCGCGTGTGCTCGGCTCGCCCAAAACTCCTGTGACACCTCCACATGGTAGCGGATGTTTGAGCCGTTCTTCAGCTTCGCCAGCTTGGCGGCAGTGAGCTGACCGTAGATGTTGTACCAGCCGTCACGGAGCACGCCCGTCCAGTAGGGCGTTGGGTACAGACGGCAGTTAGGTGTCGGCATACGTGTAACGATGGCATACTTGTGATTTTTGGGTGAGTCAGTGCGGAAAACGCCCAATTCATCGCGCTCTTTGCCCGTGCGCGCCAGCAAATCGCCGACGGGATCGTCCTCGTCGAGCAGCGGTATCACCTCGATATCATCGGGCTGCTGGTTATCGTCCCAGTCGGCAAAGAAGATGTTGTTGACCTTCCCGTCCTCGTCCGGCAGCTCAAAGCGCACGTTGCAAGCGTCCTTGTGCACCAGGCGCACGATCTTCTTCCGGTCGCGGTCGAGGATGACCACAGCCACGGCAAAGGCAAAATACTTCATGTCGACGATCTGCTCCGCAAAGAACTTCTTGACATTGTTGCGGATCATCCAGCGCCTTATCTCCGGATCCATGGTCGGCTTGGGCTCTTTGTCCTGACGTGTCGACGCGTCCATGTACTCCACCCCGCGGCCGTAGCACGTCAGCAGGTTGAAGTACTTGTTTTGCATCATCACCGAATTCTTCTCCACAAGCTCTGTGAGCCGGTAGGGGATTTGGTTCGACGCCCCATAAAGGACAATCTGATAATTTCGGTTGCCGACCGATATGGCCGTGGTGTACTGCTTCTCCTTTTGCGTGTAGATATCCTTCGATTCGACCGGGCTCACACGGTTCACCGGGATGTCGAGTACATCGGGTGCTAATGTAATTTTTTCCATGTCTCTATATATATACTGGGTGCCCGTTCACGTAGAACAGCAGCACGTCGATGATTTTCCTTACCTCGCCGCTCTCGTTGCTGCGGTAGTTATGCGTACGGCCTACCGAGTTGCCGGAGGTCACCGTCCAGCCCTTCATCACGATCTTATGCCCGTCCCGCGCCAGGGCCACGATGTCCACCGCCTCATGCTTCGCCGCGCATTCGTCGAGATACGCCTTTGCCTCCTGCAGGCTGATGGGTTTCAGAACTTTTGCCATGTTCAGCCCTCCCTTTACTCAAAGGTGTAGTCAAAAGTTCCATCGAAGACACGCAGACGCTTGGTCTCGGTGTCGATGACATTGTGGAGCTTCTGGGCATACATCCATGTGAACTCATACGACGGCATGTTGTCGTCCTCGTTGGTCACCTCGTCCTTGACATCAGACACGACGACCTCCTTGCCCATCTTGCCTCCCGTATAGAGGTAAACCTGCTGCGAGCGGAAGAGCTCATCGGCCCACTCGGCCATCGCATAGGAGAGCGAGCCGGTGTTGGCCGTGAGTTGGCGTTGCTCCTGGATGGCATAGTTGCGTGTCTTCTCGCCGATGACAGCGGTAGAGTAGGTGAACTTGCTCGACTTCTTGTGCGTGCCCGTGCAGTGGATATACTCCCAACAGCCAAAGGAGTTGAGGAAGGCCAGGGACGGGGCTGGTGGAACTTTTTCCACCACCACCTCATAAGTCTGCCGACGATCGCCCGACTGGCAGGTGTATTGCAGCAGCTGCTGAGCGTCGCTGAGCTGCAGCACATCACGGATGTTGCCCGGCGACACATCGTAGTCGTAAACCTTACCCGTGATGTTGATGGGCTCGAGGGTGCCGCTTGCTGTCGAGACGGAATCGCCATCCCTGACATAGGCCGTCACGGACAATGCCGAAGCATCATAAGCGCTCAGGCACTCCTTACGGCCCACAGCCGTCGTCTTCGGGCCCATGAGTATCGTCAGGAAGTGACGTTGGCAGAACGTTGTGGCGTCCGTCTGAGGGTCCACGTTGCCGAAAAGCACCGTACCCATGTCCACGTCCTCTGTGCCCGTCTGTGTCTCGTTGCCGTCAAGCTCCACCACCGTCGCCGTCACCGTCACCGAACCGTACTGACGCGCGTAGGGCTCGCATAGCTCACCCGGATGGTGGAGCGTCACCGTGCCGTCACCGTCGGGGAAATAACGCTCGTCGAGGACGGTAATAGCCCCATAGCCCGACGTTACCTTCACGCTGATGCGCACGCTCGCCGCCGCACTCTTCAGCACAAGGTTCTCCATCGTGCCCGTAAAGCTCAGTGGGCCCGGATTGCTCATGATTGTTGCCATAATTTCTTCTTTCCAATGTTTACAATACTACCGCAAAGATAACCCGCCCGCGCGCAAAATGAAAATACGCGGTAATTACGCAAAAAGGCGCGTCCGTCTCACGACGGGCGCGCCTCCAATATTATAACGTTAAAAAAATGTGTGCTCCTTTCTGTCTAATCGACCACCCACACCAGGCGGTCATCGACTCTTTCGAGGCGGTAACCGTGAGAGCTCATGTAGTCGAAGACCTGAGACGTGCTGACACGTAGCGTATCACGCAGGTTGTAAGCAATCTCCTCCGACGTAAAACGGCCGCTGTCACTCTCATCGCTGAAGTAAGCGTCGAGAGCCACTTCCACTTTCGAGTCCTTGGCGCTCGGCTTCTGCTTCTCCGGTTCCTCTTTGTCATAGTTGACAAAGCCTATCTTCTTAGCCATGTTCCACCTCCTTTCCTTTTGCGTTGTCCAACACACGCCGCAGCGTATCGTCGCTGATATGACGGATCACGTGCTCGTTGCCGTCCTCGTCTACCAGCACAACGAGATACGACGGATAGTAACTGTCCACCACCAACAGCTCGATGGCGTTCACGTCCTGAGCAACATGCTCTTGCAGATTCCACTTACTCATGATTGCCTCCTTTCGCGGCCAGCAAATCGTAGAAGCTTACACTGGCATCTATTCTAATCAAGTATATACTGCAGATAGGACGACCCCCCTTGCCGTCGTATGAATACACCTCGAACCCCATGCATCTGTGGCCGTTCAAATCGCACCATTCATCATGGAAGTCAACTTGAATTTTGCCCTTGCCACGGCTTTCGGCATTGATGGACTCAGCAAGCTCTCTCAGATAGACTTTCATCATGGCCAATTTGGAGATGTTCATCTTGGAGCCATCAAAAGCACTCACCTGTTCCTTGAACATCCTTGCAGGCTTAGTGGATGCACTGTACTCACGAATGACGACGACAAACTCTTTTCCATCGCTTGCCTCTACTAATAGCCTATACTTAGCTTTCATGCCTCGCCTCCTTTCTCCTCTGAATTCTTCATGTAGAGCTTTACAGCCTCTACATGGAGAAATTTGTCGGTTGCCACGGCGGCATTTATGAGTTCGTTTAGCTGCTTATTGGTGGCCATCGCCGAGATCAGCATCTTCAGCACGGCAAGTCCGTTTCCTTCCGTGTGTACTTCCATGCCTACAATGTCTGTGCCGAGAACTTCGGCAACCTCCACGTGGAGCATTGTGCCCTTTTTGAGTTCCGCGTTAACCACCTTTTTCAAGCTCTCTTTCAGTTCCTCGTTCATGCCTCGCCTCCTTTCTTCATAAGTGATCTGTACATCAGCCAGGCGGCACTCACGGCTGCGGCGAGCGCTGCCACGGGAGCCGTCTCCACGGCTGCCACCACGACCAGGACGGCCATCGTCACCAAGTTCACGCGGATGGCAGCTCTTCGCGTCACCTCAAACTCGGCGATACGGCTGTAGAACGCGCTCCTCGCGTCCAGCCAACGGTTGACACTGCGGTACAGACCTCTCACCTTGTCTGCAAGGCTCACACGCGCCCGTACCTGTTGCGCGGTGAAGTTGATTGTTGCTTGCTGCATAATGCACTGTTCTTTTATCCTTTCCCGGATAGCCGGGCCTTTGTAGTGGCAGAATAGAAAAGCGGCTGCCGATTCCGCTGGATAAAAGAACAGTGACTTCACCCGATGGGCTGATCAAATTCTACGGAATGGCAACCGCCAATATCTTTTGCGAGTAGTTACTCACATTTTTTTCGAGCATAAAAAAAGCCCGACCTTGATGTCCGAGCAATAACCGCTGCTCACCGGAGTGGACTACCACTGTTCTTTTATCCGCTGGCAAAGATAGGGAGAAAAAGCGGAACGGCAAAGAAAAAGGCGGAGAAATTTGAGCAAAATGAGCAGATTTAACAATTCAAACGGCAAAATCTACCGAAAATTGCCTATCTTTGCACATGAAGAAAAGTTATTTTGTATGAAGATCATAGCCAATATTCTTGCTTTTGTCAGCACTTACACTGTGGCAGCTATGGTGTTCCTCATCATAGCTCAGAACCTTGTGAAATGGCTCCATCATACTTCAGTCCTGACCTTGGATCAGGAGCGCACAACGGTAATCTTATGCCTCATAGCCGCAGCCGCCCTGATTCCTTTCGGTCAAAATCTTCACAGACCCTGACCCTTGAAGTGTTATAAATGTATGTGTTTAAAAAATATCTCCAGTTACGATGGCAAAGTTAATCATTCTTTCCGAGACTACAAAGCAGATGACAGAAAAAGCCTCCCACGCATCACGCGCAGGAGGCTCCAAGAGTTCATTAATTTATTTCATCTGCGCATGACGCACAGCTGGAATGGTTGCGCCGCCAGCCCGGCGGCGGCTTTTGTTCAAAACGGCTATACAGTGGCCGGGGCTGGAATATTCTCTGCGGCACGGCGAATGCGGTCACTGAGGTCGAGGAGCGCTCCCTTGAGCTGACCGGCTTCCTGCTCCGTGAAGCCGCCTACACCGCCATTGCCGTCGATGCCGTACATCTTATGCTGGAACCATGGCACCGACTTGTCAAAGTAAGTGCGTGCTATCTCCCTCCATGACACGGCGAGATAGATGTCACTCATCCGTGCCTTCATGTCGGTAATCTTCTCTGCTTGTTTTGCTGCTACTTCCATAATTATTCCTTTTAAGGCTCTCCCCGGAAGGAGAGCCGTTGTTGTCATTCGTCTTTTGGCATATCCGTTATTCTGTCGAAGAGGTCTTGCGCAAACTCCAGTAATTGTGGATAGCCGTTAGGGTAACTGTTGCAATAGTTTCTGATTGACTCAATCAGCTCTTTCTCCTCAAAGGAGAGCTCCATCTTGAATTTCTGTTTTTCCCTCATTGTTACTGTATTTCTTTTGAACACTGCAAAGATACTATTTTTTTGGATAGTAACAAAATAAAATACTATCTATTTTAATAGTGCCCGATAAATTTAACATTTCCCCGCTTTTTTCTTGCGGATGCCGTCCGAAAACACTATCTTTGCGGTATGGAAAGATCAGAAACAGACATTCTGCAGTACCGCATCAGAAGACTTGAGCTCAAGACTTCCTTCCTCTCCGGCATCGTGGCCATACTCATCGCCGTCGTTACCGGGATCGTCGTCTTCGCCCTCTAAAACCAGTTGGAAGAGCAACGTCCCAAGAAAAACGAAGCCAAGGCCACCATGATATTTATCAGCGTCTCGCCAACGCTGAGATAGTCTTTCCAATCCTTGAAGAGTTCCTTCTTTTCTTTTCCTTTACAATATTGTGCCACTCCTTTCTTTGCTGCCTTGTCACCCTCTTTCGTCAATCGCAGAATCTCACCGTCCACGATGATGAATTTCCAGTTGTCCACGAGATCGTGCAATACGAACTCCGGCTCCGCGGCATAGTTATAGGTGTCATGGAGAATCCCCAGTATCTCATCCTTGCTGATCCATCCTCCGTTGTCCATGAGTTTAGAGAGGATGAGATCGGCATACTCTGCATTCTTTCCTTTCAGTTGCATAATATTCTGTTTTTAGTGGTAAAAAGCCTCCCACGCATCACGCGCAGGAGGCTCCAAAAGTTCTTTTACATGTAATTGCCTACTTCTTCATGAAGCATTCAATATATCTCTGCCGTTTGCATCTTCGACGCAAGCGACTTAATTCCCATCATGATTTCTTTCTTTCTCTCGGGGCTCGGTTTCCTTATGCCTATCGCATATTGGCGCATGACTGACGGACTCACGCCGATTTCGCGAGACACCCCGGCCACATTGATAAAGTCATAGTAGTTGAAGAGCGATCCTACATCGAATTTATATTCGATTTCGAGTTCAGGAATTTCCTTGCCTTCTTCCCGTAGCACATCGGTCTCATCCTTCCATCCGCTCAGCATGTCTTTGATGGCAGCCTTGGCACTGCTGCCAACACCAAGCACACCTCCGTTCAAGCTGTCGATGTGCATGTAGCAGGAGAAGTTCTTCTCTCCTGGCTCTCTTTCCACTCTTGCTTCTACTTTCATATTTTGCCCTTTCTTTTAAAACGTTCTTTCACACCCGTCCCCACTCAGGAAAGGTGACCGCTCCGGTTTCTCTCCGGGCGGTCTCCTCTTTACTCTCCGAGAAGGTCATCAAGAATAGACTTGACCGTCTTGCTCTTGATCTCCTTGCTTCCGTGCCTCGGTACTGCTGTTGTGGCTCCCGTTAAAGGATTCATCCACACATCGTGCGAAGCACCATGCCGTTTCAAAAGGCATCCCGCCTTTTTCAACGTTCGAATCAGTTCTGAATGTTTCATGATGTAAAAGAACTTGTGTCTTACTTATTAAGACACTGCAAAGTTAACAAAAATGTTAGCTACTACCAAACAAAATGCTAACTTTTTTTGTTTGCAAGACGATATTTAACACTTCTCCAACGACAACGGCCGGCATCCTCCCGGATACCGGCCGTTTGACATAAGAACTTAATTGTTTAATTAAAATTTACCTTATGAACTTCACTAAATTACGAAAAGCGGGGCGGCGATGAAAGGAGAGATAGTCACCGCCCCGTGCCAAGTACCTTTGAGGTCTGATTATTACCTGAGCACTGGTATATACCTATTGAAACCTTATATATGCCTATTGTTACGACAAACATTACATTCACATATCTACGCTGCAAATTTAAGCAAAATTCCGCATATATGAAGTATAATAAGAAAGAAATTTCATTCCTATTCACTATTTTGTGCGTTTGTTCCGTTCCCTTAATGCTCATGCCGCATCTTTAAATCCCGTGAACACCCCTCGAAGCCTAAAACGCCCATTTTCAGCCACTTTTGTTTTGCGTCGCTTTTCCAAAAAGCGACTCCGTCGGAACTGACCCCGCGCCGCCCTACGCCTTAACCGTAATTACAGAGGCCCACAGCAGCGGTATATGTAGCGGCAATTACCGATTACAGCATAATAGTGTGACGATGCAATTACATATCCCCCGCCACATTTGCGGTCGGTGGCAGGCTGACATGAAAAAAGCCCCGACACTGAGCCGTGCCAGGGCTCTTAACATTTATACCACGCCAGCATCCCCGCCACCGACAAACGACGGCATGGGTCCGGCCTCTACAGCGATACAGAGAGTATCGAAGGCATCAGAGCCGTCAGTGCGGCTCTCAAGCGGCGACTCCTCGGTCTCCGGTCCTTTCTCCTCAGACTTGTCCTTGTTGTTGGAGCCATTGACCGACATGGCCCCGTCGATGCTGTTGAGCAGGTCCGGGTTATTCTCCTCATTGAAGAGAATCTGATATTTGGTATCAGCACCCCGGAACATACGGTTGATCAGGCTCTGCTTGACGGGATGGCGCCATGGAGAGCCGATATACACCTCCTGCACGACCCACCCCTTCTTGATGAAACAGTACTTGATGGTGTCGGCAAATCCCTCGGAGCTACGTCCATAGTCATTGCCCACAAAGGTGGCGTCGTAACAGAACACGACCTCCTTTGTCCGGAAATACTCGTAGTAAGCACAGAAATCATCGACCAGCTCAGGCAGCCGTCGCTCATACTTGACGAAGAACGACTTGACGATTCTGAGCTTCATGTCCTTGCCGGGCTGTCCGACGACCATCCAGTTGATGTTGGCGTTGGCATCGAAGGCGATCCACAGCGGTGCCGTCGTGTCCAGGTCCCCGTCGAAGCGGCAATCGACGTGCCTCAGTTTCTCCATGTTGAAACCGATGGCATCGATATAGGAGTTGTTGGCCGCCTGGTAGAGGTTGGCATCCGTCTTGGCATTGTAGAAGCTGTCCTCGGAATGCTCGACGCGCCGACACATGATGGTGGTACGGAAGGTGGCGGGCGGCATGTCGCGCTTGCACTGTCGGATAAAATCCTCACCGAGAATCTCGAGGTTCTCTATCGACGAGAATTCCTTGTAGAGCAGCGTGTCGGCGCGCAGCTGGTTGATGACCTTTGACATCTGCCGGAGATGGAACGTCGTCTGAGCGTCGGGCTTGCGTCCCTCGGCAATTATCTCGTTGACTTTCTTACGCATTTCTGTATATGATGCGATGAGTCCTTCGAGCAGCTTCACGTTGGTCGGGTCGCATTTCTCGCGGTCGTTGAGGAACCATGAGCCTTTCTTTGTCGTCGGCATATCGGAGAACTTGGCGATGCCATGATGGAAGAAGAGATGTCCGAAGACATTGTTGTTGCCACGATTTGCCGGCAGCGTCTCGTCCTTGAACTGCTCGAAGTTGACAAACTTCGCCTCGTCGATGAGCAGGAAGTCAAACGACTTAGAGTTTGACGTGCCCTTGCGGTCCTGGCTGATGATGGTAGCGACGGCCCCATTCCAGAAGCTCAGCGTGTTTTCCCAGTTCATGGGCTTGATGATCGGGTCTTTCCATCCCCACGCCTTCGCCGGCTTCTTGCCCCAGGTGTAATGTACGTCGGGCTTGAATCCCCATCGTCTGAGGTGCTCATCCCATGACGGGATGATGTTGGTAAAGAGGCGCTTGGCGTTCGGTCCCACCAATCCCGTGTTGCTGCCGGGCATCTGCTCGAAGTTGCGGCGCAACAGCGAGGCACATATCAGGCCTTTGCCAAAGCCACGGCCTGCCACGCAGGTGATGTCCTTGGTGTTCATGGCGAGGACATACGCCTGTCCTCTGTTGAGATACTGTTGCAGCTCACTGCTCATCTTTCACCTCCAGTTTCTTGGGTTCCTCTACGACCGTGGCATCGATGACATCCGCGTCTGCGTCTATCTCCTCGTAATTAGAACCGCTGTATTTCTTGATCAGCTGATTGATGACATTGGCCACGTTGGGGATAGGTTTCAGGCCGAGGACGGTAGCGTCGAACGTGAACTTGATCTGCGGAATCTCCTCGTATCTTGCGTCCTTCTCATCATTCTTGTCAAGCTGGTTGTATTTGCCATATACGTTGGCCAGCTTCGCGATGGCTTCCGGATCCTGCTTGTTGACGGCCATGCGGTATCCCTCCATGATCATGTTGTTGAGCCGCCAGCGGTGCCATTCCTTGGAACACTTTTCGAGCGAACCCACGATGGAATGGAGGATTTCGAGGTCAGCATAGGCCGTGCGCCTGGTAATCTCCCCGCCATTGCCAAGGCTCGCGGCATTGTACACGATATAATCCACATACTCGCGGTCCTTCTTCAAGGGATTGCGCAGCATGTAGGCATGGATGTCCCGCAGCCGCAGGATGCGGTCGATGACCGATTGCTGCAGCTTCTTGGCCTTGAGTTGCTCTACCGGCAACATCATGTTGTCGGCATAGATATCGATGTTGTTTCTCATTCAATACTGTTCTTAGCCTGCCGCAGCCACTCGTTGGCAGCATCTACGGCTGTCGGCGAGCCGACCATGGCCAGTCTCATGGTCTGCTCATGCAGATCCTTGGCCTTGCGGGCGAGACATTTGCGGTAGATTTTCCCCCATCGGGAATAAGAGTTGTGGAACTCCGCCACAGTTTGCTCATCAAACTCCAAAAGGCTCCCAATCTGTTCCGGTGTCAGGAGAAGCATCGCAAGATGTTCCACTTTTGTCTCCATCTCCTCCGTGTCGAGGAGCTGTGCCCCCGATATGATGGTGCCCGTAAAGTAATCTTTCAAATCCTTCGGTTTCATCGTTGTCGTTGATAATGAATTCTACAGAATTTCTCCCCGCGAGCTCGACAAACTGCCGCATGATAACATCGAAGACTCCAGAGTCTGTAGTGATAATCGAGCTCTCCGCCCTGTCGCCGTAGGTCTGGTTCTGCGAGGTGACCACAGCCACCTGCCAACACTCGTTTTTAACGAGCACTATCTTGGAATGGTTTTGCCCGAAGAATACATGGTCGAAGGCCATCTTCATCTCACCCACCAGTTTCAAGGTCTTCTTGACAGCTCTTTGATCGAGCAGTACCATGGAGCGTCCTATCGTCCCCTTCATCTTCATGAGCATAAAGCCATTGAGGAATGCTTCCGAGGTAGAGTAGGAGGACACCCACACGTCAGCCTTTCCGGTCTGCGACAATATCCAGTGGAGCAGTCCGAGCGTATGCAGGCCGTTGCCGAGATAAGCCTGTATGGGATTCCCGGCCAACGGTTTCAGCATCTCATCAATCGGCCGTCCCTTGCTCATTGCCTTCCGGAATGGTTACGCCGGCGTCTTTCAGCTTCTCGATAGTCTCTGGCTTGATGTTGGCCTTGTTCTCGACGAGTGTATTGACGGCAGCCTGCAATTTGTCGACATCCTTGTCAGCGAGCTCCTCTTTTGTCAGTGTACGGCTGATGCAGGTGCGTGCTGCTCCCACTTCCTTGACGATACGCTGCGCCTTCTCCTCCGGCGTCTCGGGATGGTCCGGCTCTTTGTACTCATCATACTGCTTGTAGGCGTTGCGCAGTGCGTTGTCGGTTTGCCGCAAGGTATAGCAGAGCTCATATCCGTCGCACTGCTGATAGCCAGGCTTGGCCACCATCAACGCCAGCTGGTTGTGAAGCTCGCGCATCTTCTGCCAGCGTTTTGCGTTTTCGTCCCACAGAGCTTTGATATTGTCAGGCAGAGAGTCATGGTCGGCACGCTTGCCACGCTCAGACGTGACGGCAGGATTGTCGGTTGTGGCAACCTCGATACCTTCCGGCTTCTGTTGCAGGTCTTCAAGGACGACCTTTTCCGTTTCCTCAATATACTTTCCGACCTCGGCATTGGTGATGCCCGCGATGCGGATCTTGTAGAATTTCTGCAAGTCGGCGCGCACCCATGGCAGCAAAGACTGCGGGCGCTGACAAGCAGAGTTATAGACACCTCGCTCACGTCCCGGATCCAGCTGCAGCAGCATCTCAGCCGCGTCGATGATCTGTTTGTCCGTAGGATGCTCCACTTTCAGGAAGGCACCAATTTTCATTGTCAAGTTGTTGTCCATTGCTCTTGTTTTATCAGTTAATAAAAAAAAGTGGCCGTGGCATCACTGCCGCAGCCACTCGTCTTTCAAAATGGAAAAAGTATTAAGTATTACTCATCTGTCCCTCACTAAGCTGCCGCGATGGCTTTTTCCTCACCAGTCAGGCAGTCAATCTTTGTGGTCTTGCTGATGACCAGGTCACCCTCGTAGTATGGTGCCGGGCAGTCATCGTAGACGGCGATGGTAAACGTCGTGGTCTTTGCGCCTGTCGCCTCTGCTGCCGTGTCTGAGCTATTCTTGGTATCAGTAGAGTACATGTCGTTCCCGAGCACACGATAAGCACCGTCGCGCTCCTGGTAGACATATACAAGGTCATCGTTCTTTGACTGACGGCCGAAACCGGCCAACTCCTTAGAAGTACCCGCTACGATGGCCGTGGCCTTGTTCTCGATGATCTGGGAACCGAGCTCGCCTGCAGTGTCATGGGTGACATTGGAGGCGTTGTCCTTCAGATCGATGAACTTCCATGTGGCGTCGGCCTTGAGCGTGAACGAGCCGACATAGGTTGCGAGAGCCCCCATGTCCTTGGCAGCGTCATCACCAGTGGCGTTGAGCTTAGGCAGGGTTGGCCATTTCACGATGTCAGACTTCGGGATGAAGAACAGACGGCGGCGGATGCCGGCAAGAACGCTACGGCCGGGACATGCCTCGATGGAACCATATACCTGATTTACTGTGCAATCACTCATTTTTGGAAATTGTCTATAGTGTTACTCAGCTTTCGCAAGTGAATTTTCCCCGTTCTAATTCTGCATATTCATGCACAAACATAGCGTGCAGATGTGAGTTTCCACAGATGGCCTCCCGCATC
>ONYS01000040.1 GCA_900322095.1 uncultured Prevotella sp. | reverse complement strand
TAATATCACTATGTGTTAAATAATATGAAACATTGAAAGATTTTCGGTAAAATCCTTGTCAGAAAACATAGGAAGCGTTCGTTCGTGACAACCGTCACGAGACATGGATAAGCAGACTTGGGTATAGACAAACAGCGCCCCAATGCACTATAGAGGCACTGAGGCGCTGATGTTGATGATATGTATAGTTATTTCATTTCCTCAGACGTGGTCCACATGAAGTCGGACATACGCTTCTTGATAAACCAGCGGCCATTGATCTTGACATACTCGTCGCGGTAGCGCACGCCACTCTGGTTCTTCATGCGCTTGCCATTGTTCATACCGATAAGGGTGACGAAGCAGTAGGAAATGCCCGAGGCATGGTCGCCTTCGATGTTCACAGTCTGCTGTCCATTGAGATGGTAAACGGTGTCGAAGAGGCTCAGATAGTTGGCGCAGGCATCGCCGATGTTCTTGCGGCCTTTCAGATCGGAGGTCATCTTGCCATTGACGAAGGAAATCATCTCTGCGTCTTCCGTGAAAAGCATCTGCTGGGTCTGGGTATCCTTGAAGTCGGCAAGTACAGAGAACGTATCTACCAGATTCTTCAATGCCAAACGGTCGTCTGCTTGGTTGTTAACTTGTGCTGTTGCTCCTACGAAACCAATGAGTGCGAGCACCCATGTCAAAATCATTTTCTTCATCTTATTGCTGTTTTAATTTTACACTGCAAAGGTACGGAGAATTCAGCTATAGGCGGCTACCCAAATTACCGCTATATTGTCACGAAAGGAAGACACGCGTAATTACACGGTGCACGCGACATTAAACAGGGCAGAAATAATCCGCATAAATCTACGGATTAGAAAGTTGCCATAAAAAAAATATCACAACTTTCTTACGCCTCGCCAATGCTGTTTGAAAGATTTTCATTACATTTGCAATGCAATCCATTATCGTAACACCTTATATTATATATGAATCATCAGAAACTCATCTACGGTGTCATTGGCACCGGCGCCATCGGCGGATACTATGGTGGCAAACTCGCCCATAGCGGCAAGGAGGTACACTTCCTGCTGCACAGCGACTACGACTATGTCGTGGCTCATGGTCTGCAAGTAGACTCCTGCGAGGGCTCGTTCCATCTCGACGCCGTCAACGCCTATCACCAGTCGGCCGACATGCCGCAATGCGACGTTGTATTGGTAGCGCTCAAGTCGGTCAACAACCATCTGCTCGCCCAACTGCTGCCGCCACTGCTGAAGAGCGACACCTTCGTGGTGCTCATCCAGAATGGTATCGGCGTGGAGGAAGACGTAGAGCGCATGCTGCCCTCTGTGCAGCTTGCGGCAGGTCTGGCCTACATCTGCTCGGCCAAGACCGGGCCCGGTCGCATTGAACATCAAGGCTTAGGCCGCATCAGCCTGGGCAACTACTCATGCAAGGACGAGAATCGGATGGAGGCAGTAGTCAGCGATTTCTTCGATGCTGGCCTGAGAGCCAACATGGTGGAATACCGTGAGGCGCGATGGAAGAAGGCGGTGTGGAACATGACTTTCAACGGCATGAGCGTGGTCCTCAATGCGCAGACCGACCAATTGGTAGCCAACGCCGCTACGGCAGAGCTGCTCCACAGCCAGATGCTAGAGATTATCCATGCCGCTAAGGCCGTGGGCGTGGAGAATATCACTGACGACTATGCCGACGCCATGCTCGACATGACGCGCAAGATGAAGCCTTACTCCCCCAGCATGAAGCTCGACTACGACTTTCACCGCCCCATGGAGATTGAATATCTCTACTCGCGTCCCAACCGCGAGGCCCGTCGCGCTGGAGCCCCCATGCCGATGATGGAGATGCTGGAGGCCGAGTTGCGCTTTCTGGATGAGAGAAACGTGAAGAAATAACACCTTTTGGCATCCTCATTAATGGGGACGCGGGACTTCGTTTACCTACTTTTGGCGATGACAGAAAACCACGGCGGCACGCTTTTTGCAAGTCGTTTACTGATAGTAATACCATTAAAAGAACAAGTTAATGAAAAGAATTGTTTTAATACGTCATGGAGAAAGCATGTGGAACATGGAGAACCGTTTCACGGGCTGGACCAACGTAGATCTCACTGAGAAAGGAAAGAAAGAGGCGTATGAGGCCGGAAAACTGTTGAAGGCTAATGGCTTCCATTTCGATATCGCCTATACATCTTATTTGAAGCGCGCCGTGAAGACGCTCAACAATGTGCTCGACGCCATGGATGAGGATTGGATTCCGGTGGTGAAGTCCTGGCGCCTCAACGAGAAGCACTATGGACTGCTGCAGGGATTGAACAAGGCTGAGACCGCTGCCAAGTATGGCGACGAGCAGGTCCACATCTGGCGCAGAAGTTTCGACGTGGCTCCGCATGAACAGCCCAAAGACGGCACAGGAAGTGCCTTTGGCGATCCGCGCTATGCCCACGTGCCCGAGGCCTATCTGCCGCGCACTGAGAGTCTCAAGGACTGCATCGCACGTGTGATGCCGTTCTGGGAATGCGAGATCTTCCCCAAACTCAAAGAAGTGGACAACATCGTCGTTGCCGCTCATGGCAACAGCCTGCGCGGCATCGTGAAGCATCTGAAGGGAATCAGCGACGAGGACATCTCCTCGCTCAATATTCCTACGGCCACGCCTTACGTATTTGAGTTCGACGACAACCTGAACCTGGTGAAGGATTACTACTTGGGCGATCCCGAGGAGATCAAGCGCAAGCAGCAGGCAGTCGCCAATCAGGGAAAGGCAAAGAAATAGAATACAGCAATATTGCTAAACAATACTTAAACAGTAAAGATTATGCAGATTAGTAAGAAAATGCAGGAAGCCTTTGACGAGCAGATCAACTGGGAGATGTGGTCAGCCAACCTCTATCTCCAGATGGCTTTCTGGTTCCGCAAGGAAGGCTGGAAGGGCTTTGCCCATTGGATGTACAAGCAGTCGGCTGAGGAGACCGGTCATGCCATGGATATGGCTGAGTATGTGCTCAACCGTGGCGGACATCCCAATGTGAAGGCTATCAAGGAAGTGCCCACGGAGTGGACTGATCCTAAGGCCGTATTCGAGGCTACCTACCAGCACGAGCAGAAGGTGACTGAACTGATCAACAAGCTGGCTGACGTGGCCGATGCTGAAAAAGACCGCGCTAGCATCAACTTCGTTGACCGCTATATCGATGAGCAGGTTCAGGAGGAACAGAACGCCAAAGACATCCTCAACCTCTTCCTGCATCGCGACGGACATGCCGTTGCCCAGATCGACGATAAGCTTGGCACCCGTGAGTAAGACTTAGGAGTTATAAAATTGGAAATGGCTGCCGCAACAAAGGTTGCGACAGCCATTTTTATTCTCTCTGACTGGTCGGACCAATCGGATTAGTCGGACCGGTCAGACCAGTCGGATTAGTCAGACCAGTCGGATTAGTCAGATTTCTCCAACCACTCGCTCGAATCACTTGTCCAGGTCCTTAGCCGTTTCCAGGGCCAACTTCATCATTGTGCGGAACGAGAGCTGGCGCTCCTCAGCCGAGAGTTTCTTGGTGGAGACAAAGGAGTCGCTGATGGTGAGCAGGCAGGCGGCATTCTTGTGCAGGTAGTTGGCATTGTGGAAGAGGGCGAAG
The DNA here is from genome assembly GCA_900322095.1 of uncultured Prevotella sp. GTDB lineage: Bacteria > Bacteroidota > Bacteroidia > Bacteroidales > Bacteroidaceae > Prevotella. The sequence goes on along the minus strand of ONYS01000040.1, from coordinate 22,948 downwards.
CTCTCCATCTCTACGCAGTCACCACCCGTACGCTGGGCCAGTTGCTCAAAGGTCTCGCCGTTGGGGTCGGTGTAGAACACATCAGAGGAATGAACGCGGCACAGCTTCACGTTGACGCCCATGGCAGCACTCTTTGCCAGAATGGCATCATTCAAGGCCTTGCTGGGATAGTTCACCTTGTCCTTATAGCCGCTATGAACCAGGGCATACGATGAATCGCTGTAGGCGCTGTCGGCCAAAACGACATCGAGGATATTGAGGCGGGAAGTATAGCTGCCGGCTGACCCGATACGGATGATGTTCTCTACGTCGTATTCCGTGTAGAGCTCATAAGAATAAATGCCAATGCTGGGCATACCCATTCCGCTGGCCTGAATACTTACGGGCACGCCATTATAGAGTCCGGTATAGCCCAAACAGTTTCTTACAGAGTTGACGAGTTTCACGTCGGTCAGGAAGTTCTCAGCCACGTATTTTGCCCTTAACGGGTCACCGGGCATGAGTACGGTTTTAGCGTAAGCTCCCTTTGGTGCATTGTTGTGTGGTGTGGACATAGTTGTTTCTTTTTAGATGTTATAGTGCAAAGTTAATGAAAATCATCGGAGAGCCAATAATTAGAGGCGATAATATTTCTGAATTTTGGAAGTTTAGGAGATTGCAACGCGGTTCTCCGACTATATGAACACCATGTACAACTCTTATCAAGTCATTGGTTATTATCTATGGATTCCACAGCACGATATATCACAATCAGCCTAGAAAGGTTCGGTAGTTTGTCCTATCAACTTCACTCCCTTCGGAGTTTTAGGAGCGTCGTCATTCCTGACGACGAATCATTTACTTCTGATAGGCAATCGGTGTACTTTCTTTGCCGCCAGGAATGACGGCCCTCCTATCGACGAATGATTTACTTCTGATGAGCAATCGGTCATTCTTTCTTGGCCGTCAAGAATGACGGCCCTCCTATCGACGAATGATTTACTTCTGATGAGCAATCGGTCATTCTTTCTTGGCCGCCAGGAATGACGGCCCTCCTACCATTCGGATTTAACGTTTCCGCTCCGATGTATTCTCCCCTCCCTCCGTAGGGAGGGGCTGGGGGGTGGGTCTTCTTTTCTTTATTTTTTTGTATCTTTGCACTCAGAAACTTAAATCGTATATGGGAAGAAACAAATATTCAAGACAGGAGATTCAGCAAATAAAGAAACTCCTTCGACTCAAGAACTCAGCCAACCGGGCCAAACAGAAGCTCATCCGCCATGACCTGCGCGTGAAGTTCGAGTTCAATATATCCGACTTCAACGAGCCCGGCAAGGCTTTCGGCGAGGAAGAACTGGAGCAGGCCATACAGCGTGGTGCGATTGAGATTCTCGACGACGCCACCATCGAGGCCATGAAGGCAAAGCGTGCCCGCGACAAGGCCCGCGATGAGGCCGCACGGGAGAAGGAAGCCTTGGACAGCGGTGAGGCTACCGACTGGAAGGCTGCCATGAAAGAGTGGGAAGACTGGAAGAAAGAAGAAGCGTCTGACCATGGAATGGACTGATGCAGAGACGGCAAGAACGACCATGAACCAATGGGGAACCGGTTCGCGTCCTTTCTTCTTTCTGACAGATTTTCTGCAGGAAAGGTTTCTCCTGGCTTACGTTGATGAGATTAATCCTGAGGAACTGGCTTTCATCTTCCCCAGTGGCAGCAATGTGGATGAGACAACGCTAGCCCCCACCAGCCTCGTCTGGCAACCCCATCCACCCACACCTGAGGAATATCAAGAGCGGTTCGACATCGTCCACAGCAACATGATGGCCGGCAACAGCTATCTGGCCAACCTCACTTGCCGGATTCCCCTGACTACCAATCTCTGTCTGCGGGAAATTTTCCTGCGTAGCAAGGCCCGCTATCGTTTGCTGCTCCACGACAAGTTCGTCTGCTTCTCGCCGGAGATTTTCCTCCAAATCAATGACGGCGTAATCAGGAGTTTCCCGATGAAAGGCACCATCAGTTGTGATGAGCCCGATGCGGAGGCCACGCTGATGGCCGATGAGAAGGAAGCTGCCGAACATGCCACTATCGTCGACTTGATTCGCAACGACCTGAGTCGGGTGGCATCAAAGGTGAGGGTGACCCGCTATCGCTACGTGGAACGGCTGCACACAAACCGCGGTGATATCCTGCAGACCAGTTCTGAAGTTGCAGGCATACTGCCCGAAGACTACCGCCTTCATCTGGGCGACATCCTGCACGCACAACTTCCCGCCGGCTCCATCACCGGTGCGCCCAAGCCCAAGACGGTGGAAATCATCCGTCAGGCCGAGGGCTACAACCGAGGATTCTACACGGGAGTGGCCGGAATCTGCCACGACGGCCAGATGGACAGCTGCGTGCTGATCCGCTACATCGACAAGGAGAACGGCAAACTCTACTTCAAGGCCGGTGGCGGCATCACGGCCAAAAGCGATTGGAAAAAAGAATATCAAGACATCATAGAGAAAACGTATGTCCCCTTTTGTTGAAACGATTAGAGTGGAAGACGGCATCATCCACAACCTGGCCTATAATCAGCAGCGATTGGAGAGAACCATGAACCGGTTCTTTCCGCTTGCTCCCCTACCCGACTTGCAAGAAACGCTGTCAAAGACGCAGTGGTCTGCAGACGGAATCTGGAAAGTACATATAGAATACGACGCAGCCGGAATCAGACTGGTGCGCAAGGAAACCTACCACATCCGTAACATCAAGGCGTTGCGGATGGTGGCGTGCGACGATATTGATTATACCTATAAGAGCGCTGACCGCAGTCCGCTGGCGCGTCTATTGGAACAGAAAGGCGATGCCGACGAGATTATTATCGTGAAGAACGATCTTCTCACCGACACATCGTATTCGAACATTGCCCTTTACGATGGCAGTCAATGGGTGACGCCTGCACAGCCGCTGCTGAAAGGCACGATGCGCCAGTCGCTTATCGACCAAGGATTGCTGGCAGAGAAAGACTTGACCGCCAACGATTTGCCAAACTTCGAGAAAATAAGTCTTATCAACGCCATGATGCCCCTAGGAAGATGCATCGTGACAAATATCATCTGAGCCGCACAGTGCCTGGCCCTGCCATACTATCGAAACGGGTTGCAGAACAACAAACATATACAATACGCCATGAGCAAAGTCAATATCTTTATAGCCTATATGCTGTCAGAACGCGAAAGCCGCCAATTCGGACAGATGGCGAACAGCGTGAGAGAAGTCTTCCGCCCAGAAGGAAAGGACGAGAAGTTCTTCCATACCACATTATTGTTTATCGGGTGGGTGGACGAGAGTTTGCTTCCCTTCATCCAAAAACACCTTGCCCGGATTGCCGCCAGTCAGAAGCCTATCTCCATAGACATCAACCGCCTCGGCTACTTCTACAATCAGAAAAAGCACTGCCTCAAGGTCATCTATGCCGTGCCAGAGAATATCCCCGAAGAGTTGCGGAGTCTTTGCATGCGGCTGTACGAAGTCATCGGAAAGCCTCTTTCGGGAAAGACGATTCCCGCCATCTCTCCTTCAACGATTCACTTCACCATCTCCAACCGATTGAAGAACCGAATGTCAATAGAAGACTTCCGTTCGCTGAACAGTCAAGTACAGCCTTTCAGTATCCCAGTCGACATCAATGCGATAGGCTTATACTATTGCAAGGATCCCGACCATCGCTACTACCGTGAGATCTGCCGGTATCCCTTTCAAGATGGCGAACGCTGAATTCTTCTGAGCCTGGCTAGAATGAAAATTCTTAGATTCTATAATCCTTGAGTATATTTTTTGCTACACACTGTGTATCAAATAGTATTAATACCTTTTGTATTTTCTGACATAGTCAAATAGGAAGCGGAACGACTTTGCATGGTCATTCCGCCCCTGTTTATTGCCTATCACCTTGAACGCATAGAAAGATAGGCATTATCAGCTTATATATTCCTTCGTATGTAATAACCTGCGCTCAAAATCTGAAGAGCTCATATCCAGTTATGGATGCAGGATACCTGACTGCGGCACATTGCTCTGCTGTACATTCTCGTGCTTAATCTTCCGTCCGAAGTCAAAGCTGTAGCTGAGTTTCAGATAGACCTGAGGACCATAGCGGTCGGCATGCGACCAGCTGTCATAGGCGTAGCTGCCATAATCATAGCGAAAATGATAGCGCTTGCTTTCGGTGAAGATGTTCCTGGCACCGAGCTCCGTTTTAAAGCCGTTGCCCGACCAGCCTACAGCAATACCGTAAGAGGGGCATGTCTTGACAAACTGCGGAGTGGAGAATAGATATGTCTGGCCCGGATTGAAAAATGCATACGCGTTGAATTTCTTATAATAATACAACACGTTGAAATTGTAGCCGATACGGTTGTAGTGGGCGGCATACACTCCCGTGATTGACTGATGGTGATATCCCGCACCCGCTTTCATCTGCAGGCTTCGCTTGAAAAGGAACAGGGTCGCACTGAATCCGGCATCGAATCTATAGTAGTCTCCGTCGGTCACGTAGCTGTGCACAAGCGTCTGACCTTCGGTGTAGTAGTCGTTCTTTAATACATTAATCAGTTGGCTGTAGCCGATATAGCTGCCCAACTGGAAGTTTTTCGCTATCAGGCTGTGCGAGGCAACGATATCCACGATTCTCGTTGTTCCCAGCAAGGGATTGCCGCGCATTACCTCATAGTAGTTCACCCGCTGACTTGCCTCGTTGAACGTGTTGAGCGAGGGATAAGACGAGCCCATTCTTGCGTCGAGGAAGAGGCGTTGGTGTTTTGACACATTCCAGCTGAAGGTGAGCACGGGACGGGGCCATACCTTTGTTGTACGCTTGTTATGGTTTGCCCTGTAGCTGCTGACGTCGAAGCCGGCTTCCAGGTTTAGAGTGATACTGTTGCCAAACTGTACCTGATAGGTGGGATAGAACTGCAACTCGTTGCTCTCCAGTTTTTGGCTGTTGTCGCCATCGGTCATCGCGTATCTTGCGTTACTCTTCATATAGGTTTCCCATACAAAGAGACCCAGACTGCTCTTGCTGTTTAGCTGATATCTATAGTTCAGCCTTGTCTCAAAATTATTGAGATACTCCTTCGTATTACTCCTGATGAGATTGTCCATCGCCGACTCGCTATAGCTACGGTGATAGCTGTTGTCACTATAATCATAGGCAACCTGCCAGTCCATAGAGTTCTTGTCGTTGAACTTATGGCTGAAGAATGCCGTGCCCGAAAATGTGTTGCCGCGGCTGTCGGAAAGGCTGTACATCTCTGACGAAGGATATACTTCGGGTGTATACGCTGTCGTCGACGAAGTCTCGTTCTTCGGAGTCTTTGCCAGCCTGAAGCCGATCTGTCCCAGCACGGTAGTCCTTGGCGTGTAATAGGTGGTGCGGAAGAGCGTATTGTAGTTGCGGTTCTTGCTGATACCGTAATGTGGAGTGGTCATTCGGGTGAAGGGAGTGGTTGTATTGACGATTTCCGTCTGCTCCGTCTTTAGTCCGTCGTCTTTCGACATTCCTACACCGCCCAGGAGCAAGTAGTTGAACTTGTTCTTGTCTATACTCAGCTGCACATTGTATTTTCCCGAGCGGTCGATAAGTCTCGTGTCGGTAGAGATATCTACATAGCCACCGGCCTCATAATGGTTGAGCACGTAGTTGAGCACCTTCTGCTCGCCGGGAAACAGGTCGACTGCATTCTCATAGTATTCCACCCGCTTGATATCCTTGGCGCGCAACCTACCAATGTCCGTCAGCGTGACTTTACGGTTCTCAATATAGAAGGAGACTTGGGATTGGTCTATTGACGATACACTACCCGTCATGGGATTCACGTCCAGCTGCGGTATGCCAAGCCTGAAAAGCAGGTCAATGCCATTGTGGCTCGCATTGCGCTGTTTCTTGTCTGGAAGATACGACGTCTTATTGCCCATTGCCACGGCACGGTTTCCCTCAACATTCACCTCTTTAAGGTTGATCACCTTCTCGTCTGTTTCAAGCGGGATGCTTATCGTCGTTACCGGCTGAGGCTGAAAGGTACCGCCAGACTGCTTGTAACCCTCCTTGAAGAAGGTGATGGTACAAGGCTTCGTCGATTTATACTTCAAGGAATAATAGCCTTTGCTGTCGGTGACCGCTTTAAGTTCCAAGCTGTCACTCTTCAAAGTCACCAGCACCCCTGGAAGCGCTTGCTCGTTTGAGTCGAAGATATTACCGTTCACCTCAAATGCGTCTTTGTTCTGCCCTACAGCGACACAACTAAAGAATAGCAGTAAGATTGTCAATATATGCTTCATAACTTATTTATTTATAGATGATAGGCACTGAAAATTCGCGGTTGATGAGGAATTTCGTGAAGTTCCACTGGATGTCGTCCTTCTTGCGGGGCTCGGGATTGGCTTCGTTGTAGAGCTTCTCCATCACACCAGCCAACTTCTCGTCGTAACCGCCCTGGCAGGGCTTCTGGCTCTTCAACCAGGTATAGAGCGGCAACTCATTGGCGCCATTGACATCGCTCTTCTTGAACTGGGGGAAGTCGGCACCGAACTTCACGGTGCAGAACTTATGGATTTCCTCGTCGGTGCCAGGAGCCTGATGACCGAACTGGTTGCAGGGAATATCAAGAATCTCCAGGCCCTTGTCCTTCAACTTGTGATACATGGCTTCCAGGTCCTCATACTGCGGTGTGAAACCGCAACCCGTAGCTGTGTTGACGATGAGCAGCACTTTGCCCTTGTACTGTTCCAAACTCACATTGTTGCCTTTCTTGTCCTGAAGGCTGAAATCATAAACTGTCTTCATATCTTTGTTTGTGTTTTGTGCCACGCCGGTCATCGCAAGGATAAGCAGCATGGCCATAGTAAATAGTTTTCTCATTGTAAGAGCAAAGATAATCTAAACAAATTATATCCCAAGCGAGAGGGGCGTCATTTTATAATGAATTAACTATTAGAAGCCCCCCAAGAAATAACAGAAAGGTAAATAACGATTGATGCGCATAGGAAGGCCGTCATTCCTGACGGCCAAGAAAGAACTATCCATTAGCTTCAGCAACTTATTGATAACCGCTAAGTTTCATTGGCAAGACAGCTGAGAGCAAACCTGCTGACAGCTGACGACAGAACTGCTGACAGCTGACGGCAGAACTGCTGACAGCTGACGGCAGAACTGCTGACAGCTGTCAGCAACCATCAAATCTCGGTATTCACACCATGTAGACCTTGCGTTTAGAGCATGCAGAGCCGCTTGCCACCACCTCGAGTTGTCTCTGCAAAACTCCTTCTTCCATCATGATGGCATTTTACTCTCTACAAAATCTCAATCCTTAGCCCCTGCAGAAAAATATCCGTTGGACAGAGACAAATGTTGGCATCAAACACGATGATTTATGGACAAACACTTTGCCGGCTCTTCAAATTTATTTAACTTTGTGTGCAAAACCCAAAATCTATGATCAATAACAGACTAAAAATGATTGCCAGTTTCCTGTTGATGACCCTCTGTGCCGTCACCACACAGGCCCAAGACGCATTCAACTGGCCCTACAAGATTGAGAACGGAACAATAGTGACAGAAGTGCCCCAGCGTCCCGCCGGACAGCAGAACGTCCTGAACCTTACGACGCCCAAACTGAAGGTGGTGCGCGTGGGCTTCGTAGGACTGGGCATGCGCGGACCCAGTGCAGTGGAGCGCTGGACCCACATCAACGGCACGCAGGTCATGGCCCTCTGCGACCATGAGAAAGACCGTGCCGAGGCTTGCAACGAGATTCTGCACAAAGCCGGACTGCCTGCCGCCGACGTCTACTACGGCGAGGATGGCTACAAGCAACTCTGCGAGCGCAAGGACATCGACCTGGTGTACATCGCCACCGACTGGCTCCACCACTTCCCCATCGCCAAGTATGCTATGGAGCACGGAAAGAACGTGGCCATCGAAGTGCCTTCGGCCATGAACCTCCACGAAATATGGGAACTCATCAACCTCTCTGAGACCAAACGCCTCCACTGCATGATGCTGGAGAACTGCTGCTACGACTTCTTTGAGCTCAACTCGCTCAATATGGCCCAGCATGGCGTGTTCGGCGAGGTGGAATACGTGGCCGGAGCCTACCGCCACGACCTGTCGCCCTACTGGGATGCCTACTGGAAGAAGGATGCCAACGACAAGCTGGGATGGCGCCTGGACTACAACCAGAAGTATCGCGGCGACGTGTATGCCACCCACGGACTGGGCCCCATCGCTCAGGTGCTTGACATCCACCGCGGCGACCGCATGAAGACCCTCGTGGCCATGGATACGAAGTCGATCAACGGCAAGGCTTGGGTCGAGAAGATGTCGGGCGAGAAGTGCGACCAGTTTGCCAATGGCGACCACACCGTGACCCTTATCCGCACCGAGAACGGAAAGATGATTGAGGTGCAGCACAACACCATGACTCCGGAGCCCTACAACCGCATGTATCAGCTCGTGGGCACCAAGGGATTCGCCAACAAGTATCCCGTGGAAGGCTATGCCCTCTCTGGCGCCGAGATGAAGTCTGCCGGCGTGAAACCTTCGGCCGACGACCTCTCCGGTCATGAGTACATGCCCAAAGCCGACATGGAGGCACTGGTGAGCAAATACGAGAGTCCCATCGTGGCCAAATATGAGAAGAAGGCCAAGGAAGTAGGCGGCCACGGCGGCATGGACTTCATCATGGACAGCCGTTTGGTCTACTGTCTGCAGCACGGTCTGCCCTTCGACATCGACGTCTACGACCTGGCCGAATGGTGCTGCCTGGCCGAGTTGGGCTCGCTCTCAATGAACCACGGCAACATGCCCGTTGAGGTGCCCGACTTCACGCGTGGCTACTGGAACGTGCAGAAAGGCTACAAGCACGCTTACGCCTCACCCGAAGAGGAGGCTCAGGTTGACGCCGAGTCTGCCGCCTTCACCCAGAAGCTGAAGGAGAAGGCTGCAAAATATTGGAGCAAGAAAAAGAAATAAGGTCTCCCGCCTTTTGTAGGGAAAGATAGGATTTGCGTTCCCCTCCCTCTGTAGGGAGGGGTTAGGGGTGGGTCTTCAACCTCTTCATATAATAATGGTAGTACAGCAGACCGGCAATGGTGAGCCCGAAAGGAAATGAGAACCACACGCCCACGAGGCGCCAATGGAACACGATGCCGAAGATGTAGGCCAAGGGCAAGGACACCACAAAATAAGAAACGAAAGCCACCAGCATCACCGGCTTGACATAGGCCAGACCACGCATGGCATTGCTATAAGTACACTGGAAGCCATCAGAAAACTGATAGACGACAAGCGGAAAGATGGCTGCGCTCACCTCGGCCGCGACTTCAGGTGAGTCGGTGAAGAGGAAGCCCAATTCCTGCCGGAAGATGATGACGGGTATGGCGACGATGATGGCGATGGCGAAGTTGAGGAAACAGCCTGCCCACGCCGTACGCTGTACGGAAGCGTAGTCGTGCTGACCATTGAAATGGCTCACTCGAATAGATACGGCCGACGCAAAGGCGACATAAAACTGGAAGAAGAGCTGACTGATGGTGAGCATGATCTGATGGCCCGCCAGTGCATTCGTTCCTATCCAGCCCACAATGATACTGCACAGCGACCACGCTCCGCTCTCCATGCCCATCTGCAAACTGATAGGTACGCCCAAGGCGATGAGCGACCGCATAGCGGGCCAGCTCACCCTGCTACGGGCGAAGGCCTTACGCTCTTCACGGTGACGACGGGAGGTGGCAAAGGCAATCACGATAGCCGCGCACATTACCACGCGGGCTATCAACGTGGAGAGTCCTGCACCGGTGATGCCCATCTCGGGCAATCCCCAGTGACCATAGATGAGCAGCCAGTTACCGAGAATGTTCAGCGCGTTGCCTCCCAGAAGAATCCACATGGGCGTCTTTGTGTCGGTGGTAGCATCGAAGAACTGCTTCAGCGCGTTGACCCAACACACAAAGGGAAGGGAAACAAGATTGATGAGATAGTAAGGCCGCACGTAGGGCAGGAGTTCTTCGGGTTGTCCCAGTTTGTCGAGGAAAAAATAAAAGACGGTATAGAACGCCATCAGAAACAGAGCGGCCAGCGTGTTGACGGCCATTCCGTTGCGCGTGGTCTTACCGATGCTCTTCGTGTCGTCCTGTCCGAAGCTTCTCCCGATGACCGGTGTGAGGCAAAGGGCAAAGCCCATGGCCATGAGCAGTCCCAGAATGAAGATATTGCTTACGAGTGAGGCTGCCGCCAATTCCACGGTGGTGTGGTGGCCAATCATCAAGGTGTCGGCGAAGTTCTGCAACACGACGCCTATCTGTCCGATGACGAGGGGCACGCCTAGCGTGGTGAGCGCACGATAGTCGCCCAGCTGAGGCACTACAATGTGTTTGTTTTTCTTGTTGGTTGTCATTTGCGCCTGCAAAGGTAGCTCTATTGACTCAGATAGAAAAATATTCAGTTGATTTTTCTGAAGAAGCACAAAAGAAAAGGAGACAGAGAGGCTAAATCCATCCCTGTTTATTTGGTAGAAGGCAATGAAAAGCGTAATTTTGCAAGCAGTATCGACGGTAATGATACAAATTGCTATTTATGGGAAATTTCTTTTCAGCCGACGGTTGGCTCAATCAAACCATCAGCGGCATCAATACGGTGCTGTGGTCGTATATACTCGTTGTGGCACTCATCGCATGTGCCTTAGTGTTCACGTTCAAGACACGTGGCGTGCAATTCCGCATGTTTTTGGAGATGATTCGTCTGCTGGGCGACTCTACACAGAAAGAGAGCAAGCAGCACGTGTCTTCGTTTGAAGCCTTTGCCGTTTCCATCGCTTCGCGCGTGGGCACTGGCAACCTGGCCGGCGTGGCCACAGCCATTGCTGTGGGCGGACCGGGCGCTGTGTTCTGGATGTGGATGATTGCCCTGATGGGAGCGGCAACGGCCTTCGTGGAGTCCACCTTGGGACAACTCTACAAACGGAAGACGACGGGCTCGTTTATTGGCGGTCCGGCCTACTACATGAAGTTCGGACTCCACAAAGAGTGGATGGCAAAGCTCTATGCAGTTCTCATCACCGCCACGTTCTGCATGGCCTACATCTCCATTCAGAGCAACACCATCTGCGCAGCCGTCAACAGTGCCTTTGGCGTGTCGCCCGTCACGATGGGCATCGTGCTCGTTGTGCTGTCCACACTCTGCGTCTTTGGCGGCATACAGCGGATTGCCAAGGTGGCGAGCATCTTTGTTCCCGTAATGGCCGTGCTCTATATCCTGTTGGCCGCAGTGGTCATCGTGATGAACATTGGTCTCATCCCGCATGTCTTCTCCGTCATCATCAGCAATGCGTTCGGCATGGAGCAGTTTGCCGGCGGCACACTTGGCGCCACGATGATGAATGGCATCAAGCGCGGACTCTTCTCCAACGAGGCCGGCGAGGGTTCAGCAGCCTGTGCGGCCAGCATCGCCAGCGTCTCCCATCCCGTGAAGCAAGGACTGGTGCAGGCGCTGAGCGTCTTCACCGACACGATTCTCATCTGCTCGTGCACGGCCTTCATCATCATTATCAGCGGAGTTTTCTCCACGACCGACCTCAATGGCGTACAGCTCACCCAGGCCGCCCTGCAGAGCGAGGTGGGATCGGCCGGCACCTATTTTGTGGCTATAGCCATCTTCTTCTTTGCCTTCTCGTCGATCATCGGCAACTACACCTACGGCGAGATGAACGTGAAGTTTCTCACGCCGCGGAAGGGTTGGCTGACCTTCGTGCGCGTCATGAACGGCATCGTGATGGTGTTCTTCGGAGCGCTGGCCAGCCTCGACCTCGTGTGGAGCATTGGCGATCTCTTCATGGGCTTCATCACACTCTGTAACCTCGTGGCCATAGTGAAACTGAGTCCTCAAGCGACTTTCCTGCTCAAAGACTATCAGCGACAGAAGCGGGAGGGCATCAAGAGCCCCACGTTCCATCGCTGCCAGATGCCGGAAATAGAAAAAGACTTGGAAGCCTGGGAATAGTAAGGAACATCCCAGGCTCCCAAACAGGATGCTATCAGCGGCGGCAGACCCGAAGCCTACCTAACGAAAAGCCGATAGCCCACAGGAGTTCAGTCGGATAGTTGCGGATACTGGTCCAACAGCTTATCCATCAGTACAGCCATGTTGTCGAAGAGGTTCATTTGATAGTTGACGGGTACAAAAATCTCTGAATCTTCCACTCGCACACCCATCACACCCAGAGCTTCATGGTATACTACGGGCAGATGCGTTTCACCAAAAGTGAACTGAAATTTTCCACCATTTGACTTAAACTCTTGAATTTCAGTCTTTATCGATTGCCTGCTCATTTTTTTAATGTTTTAGCGGTGCAAAGATACATTTTTTCATCCATATCCCAACATTTTTATATCTCTTTAATAATCGTCGCGCAGCCAATCGCGAATCATGGGTCACTGTATATTTCTTGTGGATTGAGCTGTTTATTAACGCTCCTCTTCGCGGAAAAAATAATAGCCGAATAATGCCGCCCCAGCCAATTATGAATTATAAATTGAGATTTGCCCATATCTAGAAATGACCAATCGACAAAGTATTAAAAGCTGTTTGAACAAAGCGATTTTGAAAAAATGTTCTTACCTTTGCCGTAAATTATAGCACAAACAGCAGTAGACATAATGAAAAAGACAAATCAAATATTGAGTCTGGTCATCGTTTTCCTAATGATTCTCGCCGTATCAGCAAGACGCGACGGAAAGATACTCGGCTACAAAATTGGAGCTAAGGAAGCGACAGAGGAAACCGTAAAGAGTGACACGGTGCGTGTGGAAAAGGATGGAACAATCGTTGTCAACACTACGCCACTGGCTAAGGACATCGTGGGCTATGGCGGCAACGTTCCATTGGAGATCTCGGTGAAGGACGGAAAGATAACGGGCATCAAGGCACTGGACAACTCTGAGTCACCCGAATTCTTCAATCAGGCCAAATCCCTTTTCGACCAATGGACCGGGAAAACTGTTGACGAAGCTTCAGCGATGAAAGTAGACGCTGTGTCGGGCGCCACCTATTCGTCGAGAGCCATCATCGGCAACATGCAGCGAGGACTGGCCTACGTGCAGAAGGCTTCGGCAGAAAAGTCAGCAGCCAGCAGCTTCGACTTCAGTGCGAAGACGATCTGCGGCATTCTGGTAGCGCTCATGGCGGCTATCGTCCCACTGTTCTACAAAAACAAGCGCTACCGCATCGTGCAGCAGGTGCTGAATGTGGCCGTTCTCGGATTCTGGTGTGGCAGCTGCGTCTCCTATGCGTCGATCATCTCCTTCTCGTCCAACGGCTTAAAGCCATTGGCCTTCCCCGTTGCCACCATCCTGCTCATCATCGCCTTCATCTATCCCCTCTTCGGCAAGCGCTCTTACTATTGCGCCAACGTCTGTCCACTGGGTTCCTTGCAGGAACTGGCAGGCCATTGCGGGACGTATAAGGTAAAGATAGGGGCCAAGACGCTGAAGCGCCTCGACCTCTTCCGCCAGTTGCTTTGGGCAGCGCTGATGCTCTGTCTGTGGTCGGGCGCATGGTTTGGCTGGGTCGACACCGAACCCTTCTCAGCCTTCATCATTCAGTCGGCTTCGGTGGCCGCCATCGTCATTGCGGTGGCCTTCGTCCTACTGTCGATCGTTATGCCGCGCCCCTACTGCCGGTTCGTTTGCCCCATGGGCACCTTGTTCAAGATCGGACAATCGGACAAATAGCTCTTCATCGAAAAGTATAACTATAAAGAAGTAAAGATATGAAATCAAGAATCATCATTATTGTTCTTCTGCTGGCACTGCTGATTGCCGGTGGTCAGCTCTATATCAAGGCTTCGGGTCAGCAGTCTGCCGCCACAACAGCAGACAACGACACCGTGCTCAATGCCATAAAGAACAGAACCAGTGTACGCGCTTATAAGAATCAGCCTGTAGAGAAAGAGAAGGTGGAAAAGCTTCTCAGAGCCGGTATGGCAGCCCCGTCGGCTATGGACCGTCGTCCCTGGCATTTCGTCGTGGTCACCGACAAGCAACTGCTCGGCGAGATTGGTCAAGCCATGCCCAATGCATCCTATGCCGCAAAGGCGCCACTGGCCATCGTGGTATGCGGAGATATGAACAAAGCCATCGAAGGCAAAGGAAGGGATTTCTGGGTGCAGGACTGCTCTGCCGCCACGGAGAACATTCTCTTGGCCGCTCAAGCCCTTGGACTAGGTGCGGTATGGACGGGTGCCTATCCAGGCGAGGACCGTTGCGCTACATTAACCAAACTGCTCAACCTTCCGGAGAATCTCATTCCGCTGAACACGATTGTCATCGGTTATCCTGCCGCTCCCACTACGCCCAAAGACAAATGGGACGAGGACAACATCACCTACAACAAGTTTGAATAACCCGACGATGAATCAGTGGGCCGTCGGCCTACAATATAGTAAAAAGGGAGGTGCCGCCTCAGAGCGACACCTCCCTTTTGTATACTCGACTGGGATGAGGACATTGTCTAGCGACCAACCATCCCATCTCTTTCTTTCTGAAATTCCAGATTACTTGCTACGCCACAGTCCGTGGAGATTGCAGTATTCGCGGGCAAAGACTTCCTTGGCATCGGTCTTGAACTCAGCCACAGGCTTGTCTTGGGGCGTCAGATACTTGCGCAGCACCTCATTGTTGCTGGTGATCAGCTCAATCCACTGGATGTAGTGGGCCTCGGTCATAGGATGCTCCACCTCACCAACCGTGACACGATAGCCACCGTCGATCTTCTCCACTACGGGCACGTGCTTCTCTGTAGCAGCATCGGTGGTGTTCTCTTTCAACAAATTGAATCCGCAGAGTTCCTTATCGGTCGGAACAAGAACTTCTACGATATTGCCGCATTCCGGGCATTTATAAACTTCATTTCTTTTTGCCATGTTTTTTGTGTTTTAGTTATTGTAAAAGGATTACATCTACAAAGATAAACATTTTTCTTCAATGCAGCAAATCTATGAATGTGTTTTTTTGATTTTTTCAAGGTAAGTAGTATGTCACTATGACTTCATGGTTAAAAAGACGCAGCGGTAGAATACACAACCCATAAATTATTCGTAAATGATTATATTCATGAGAAATTTATGGATAATTTATGGATATTCGTGTGAAAAATAATCTCCATGAATAATGTAGGTTAGGATAACCGCAATATTTATTATTCATATTTGCTGGAAAAGCCTTATCTTTGCAGTTGAAAAGGAATACGAAACAATAATAAGATAACGATTATGAAACATTTTTCTATCCGAATCCTGGCTCTAGGTTTGTTCCTGGCTTTGGGCACAACGGCTTGGGCACAGTCGAAGGTGTATCTCACCCGTGAGATTTCACCCGCCTCGCTCGTACGCATCTACAAGGCTCTCGGCGTGAAAGCCAAAGGCCGCGTGGCCGTGAAGATCAGCACCGGCGAGGGTTCCAACCCCAACTATCTGAAGCCCGAACTCATCAAAGACCTTGTGTATGATGTCGACGGTACTATCGTGGAAAACAATACTGCATACGGCGGCGACCCCAACGACGTGCGCAACAACACGGCCAACCACTGGAAGGTCATCGACCGCCACGGCTTCACCAAGTACTTCCCCGTTGACATCATGGACGAGTACGACGAGATTCGCATTCCGGTGCGCGACCATACCCATCTGAACTACGACATCGTGGGCGGACACCTCGCCAACTACGACTTCATGATATGTCTGAACCACTTCAAGGGTCACCCCATGGGCGGATACGGCGGCGCGCTGAAGAACCTCTCCATCGGCTGCGCTTCGCGAAACGGTAAGGCTTACATCCACTCTGCCGGCAAGATGAACAAGCTCAAAATGGACTCGCTGTGGACTCCGAAATACATCGGCGACCAGGACGGCTTCCTGGAGAGCATGGCTGCTGCAGCTCAGGCTGTGGTCAACTACTTCCAGAAAGAGAACGGCATCATCTATATCTCGGTGATGAACAACATGAGCATCGACTGCGACTGCGTAGACCATCCGGCTCCAGTGAAGCTTGAGGACTACGGCATCCTCGCCAGCACCGACCCTGTGGCTCTCGACCAGGCCTGCGTTGATATCATCAACAACCAGAAGGTAACGGCCAAGAACGATCCCACCGACCTGCTGAAGCGCATCGACAGGCAGCATGGCACGCACACCATCGACTGGGCCGAAAAGATTGGACTCGGTTCGAAGAAGTATACCATCATCAATATCGATAAGTAACGATTGTATCAACAGCGAATCAAACTGTAATAACGTTCAAGAATTGGAGAACCACTGAAAGGCAGCGTTCTCCAATTATTTCTAGACAATCAGATAGATTTTCACGCAGCATAACTGCTTTTTGAGATTCGCCAACAGCCGATACACTAATCAACAATCATCATCTATGAGAAAACAAATACTATTTCTTACCGCAATTCTTGGCGCGGCTACCTCTTCTTATGCTCAGTCTGACTCCATCTATCTGAACACGGTGGTCGTGACAGGCTCACGCTACAGTTCCGACCTGCGGCACTTGCCTTATGATGTGTCCGTCGTCAACCGCGAACGGCTCACTGCCGACTATCAGCCCTCCGTCCTCCCCGCCCTCAGCCAGCAGGTGCCCGGTCTGTTTGTCACAACGCGTGGCGTGCTGGGCTATGGACTGAGCACTGGTGCCGCAGGAACCATCAAGGTGCGCGGCATCGGCGGCATGGCCAATCTGCTCGTACTCGTCGACGGACTGCCCCAATATGCTGGCCTCTACTGCCATCCCATTGCCGACGCCTATCAGACGATGATGGCCGATCAGGTGGAAGTGGTCAACGGTCCCGCCTCCACCATCTACGGCAGCAATGCCATGGGCGGCGTGGTGAACATCGTCACCAGGCAGATGAATGCCAGCGGACAACGCACCAGCATCAACCTGCAAGGCGGCAGCTACGGCACCTTCATCGGCACAGCCACCAACCAGCTGCGCATGGGCGATTTCTCCTCAACGGCCGGCATCAACTATGAGCGCACCGACGGCCACCGCGCCAACAACGGCTTCAGCCAAGTCAACGGTTTCGTAAAACTCGGCTACGACATCTCCAGCCACTGGCGCATGGAGGGCAATGTGGATATTGCCTATCAGGAGTCGTCCAACCCCGGCCCCGTCTCTGCCCCTCTCATCGACAACGACTTCATGATTACCCGTGGCATGTCGGCGGTGTCGGTGCTCAACAACTACGGTAAGACCTCTGGCGCCGTGCGCGCCTATTACAGTTGGGGCCACCACCACATCAACGACGGTCATACGGCCAATGCCGCAGAGCAGACAGCCTTCTACATGCACAACGACCGCATGGGCGGCGTATCGGTCTATCAGAACGTATCGCTCTTCAAAGGCAACCGTCTGACGCTCGGTTTCGACTATCAGCACTTCGGCGGTCATGCCTGGCAGCGCGTCAGGGCCGACCACAGTAAGAAAGAAATTGCCGACCGCACGGCCGACGAAGTGGCTGGCTATGCCGACATGCGACAGGAGTTGTGGTCTTGGCTCATCGCCGACGCCAGCTTGCGCTACGACCATCACAGCGTTTCGGGCGGCGAATGGGTGCCACAAGGTGGACTGACGTTTCTGCTGCCCTCCGACATCGTCGTGAAGACCATTGTTTCGAAAGGCTTCCGCAACCCCACCATCCGCGAGCTGTATATGTATCGTCCGGCCAACGCCGACCTCGAGCCGGAGCGATTGATGAACTATGAGTTGTCGTTTAAGCAGCATCTGCTCGGCGGACGCATTGGCTACGGCTTCAACGTGTTCTATATCAAGGCCGACAACCTCATCAATACACAGATGGTTGACGGCAGACCGCTGAATGTCAACACGGGTAAGACAGAGAACTCTGGATTTGAACTGCTCTTTGACTGGATGGCCAACCACAACCTGCGCTTCAATGCCAACTACAGTTTCCTGCATACCAGTCAGAAGTTGACGGCAGCTCCGAAAAACAAACTCTTCCTGGGTGCCACTTGGCAGAAAGATCGCCTGACGCTCAACACCGGACTGCAGTGGATCGACGGTCTCTATACCAGCACCAGCGCTACTTCGACCGAGAACTACTGGTTGTGGAATCTCACGGCGACAGTACGCGTGGCCAAGCAACTCGCCGTATTCGCCAAGGGTGAGAATCTCCTGGCCCAGCACTATGAGGTCAACGCCGGCTTCCCCATGCCGCGTGCCACCGTCATGGCCGGAGTGCAGATCAATCTGTAAACGCACCCTTCTAAAGAGGTGACTTCATACCGCCCAGACAGAAAGCTTCTGCCTGGGCAATTTTTTAATTCATAATTCACAAATCATAATTCATAATTTTGGCTTGTGCGGCGAAATTCGTTATCATTCTTTATCCTACATTATTCATGGAGATTATTTTTCACACGAATATCCATAAATTATCCATAAATTTCTCATGAATATAATTATTTACGAATAATTTATGGGTAATTTGTGATAATTCATGTTCAAAAAAGTAGCGTTTAATGTTCATGAATAATGCAGGGTAAAGAAGGGAAAAGGCCAGATAATAAAATCATCATTTCTTAGGAGGCAAAAAGTTTGCTCGTATGACCCAAAATGACTACCTTTGCAGGCCTAAACTAACAGAGAGTGTGGTTAACACCCCTCAATTTTCTTATTTTCAAACATTTACAACCACGTTTTATGAATAACGCATGGCGCAATTTCCGTGGCACATTGTGGACGGAAGAGATCAATCTAAGAGATTTTATTCAGAAGAACTACACCCAGTACGATGGTGACGAGAGCTTTCTCACTGGCCCTACCGAAGCTACCAACACGCTTTGGGGCGAATTGCAGCAACTGCAGAAGGAGGAGCGCGCCAAAGGCGGAGTGCTCGACATGGAGACCGAAGTCGTCTCTGGCCTGACAGCCTACGGTCCCGGCTACATCAATGAGAAGACAAAAGATCTGGAGCGTGTCGTTGGTCTTCAGACCGACAAGCCTCTGAAGCGCGCATTCATGCCGTATGGTGGCATCAAGATGGCTGAGCAAGCCTGCACCACCTATGGCTATCAGCCCTCTGAAGAGCTCCACGAGATTTTCCATAAATATGTAAAAACCCACAACGACGGAGTCTTCGACGCCTACACGCCCGAGATGAAGCACGTGCGTCACAACCATATCCTCACCGGTCTGCCCGACACCTACGGTCGCGGACGCATCGTGGGCGACTATCGTCGTGTGGCCCTCTACGGTATTGACCGCCTGATTGAGGAGAAGAAGAAAGACCTCGCCACGATGGGCGAGCGCGAGATGATCGACGAGGTAATCCGCCTGCGCGAGGAGGTAGCCATGCAGATCAAGGCCCTCAAGGGTCTCAAAGAGATGGCCGCGCTCTATGGCTTCGACATCTCCAAGCCCGCCACCAATGCCCGCGAGGCCGTGCAGTGGCTCTACTTCGGTTATCTGGGAGCCGTGAAGACGCAGAACGGTGCCGCCATGTCGGTTGGACGCGTGTCCACCTTCCTCGACATCTACATCACGCGCGACCTCAACGAGGGCACGCTGACCGAGCAGGACGCACAGGAACTCATCGACCACCTGGTGATGAAGTTCCGCATGGTGAAGTTCGCCCGTATACCTTCTTATAACGAGCTTTTCTCCGGCGACCCCGTATGGGCGACACTCGAGGTGGCCGGTATCGGACAGGACGGCCGCCACATGGTCACCCGCAACGACTTCCGCTTCCTCCACACCCTGGAGAACATGGGGCCGTCGCCCGAGCCCAACCTCACCGTGCTCTACAGCAGCCGTCTGCCCAAGGCCTTCAAGCGCTACGCTGCCTTCATCTCGGTGAAAACCAGCTCCATTCAGTATGAGAACGACGACGTGATGCGTCCTGTCTGGGGCGACGACTACAGCATCTGCTGCTGCGTGAGCGCAACACAGACGGGCAAGGAGATGCAGTTCTTCGGAGCACGCGCCAACCTCGCCAAGTGTCTCACCTATGCCATCAGCGGCGGCGTGGACAGCAAGACGCGCGAGCAGGTGGGTCCCGCCTACCGTCCTATCGAGGGCGACATGCTGACTTACGACGAGTTCATGCCCCGCTTCATGGACATGATGGAGTGGCTGGCTGCCGTCTACGTCAAGACGCTCAACCTCATCCACTACATGCACGACAAATATTTCTATGAGGCCGAAGAGATGGCGCTCATCGACACCAATGTGCGCCGCACCTTTGCCACGGGTATTGCAGGCTTCTCTCATGTGGTCGACTCCATCTCAGCCATCAAGTATGCCAAGGTCAACATCATCCGCGACGAGACCGGCTTCCCCTTGGAGTTCAAGACCGAGGGCGACTTCCCCCGCTACGGCAACGACGACGACCGCGCCGACGACATTGCCGTATGGCTGCTGAAGACCTTCATCGGCATGGTGAAGAAGCATCACACTTATCGCAACTCCGAGCCCACGACGTCTATCCTCACCATCACGTCCAACGTGGTCTATGGTAAGTATACGAGCAACATGCCCGACGGCCGCAAGGCTGGAGCACCGCTCTCGCCGGGTGCCAACCCATCTTATGGCGCAGAGAAGAACGGTCTGCTGGCATCGCTCAACTCGCTGGCCAAGCTGCCCTATAAGTATGCCCTCGACGGCATCTCCAACACGCAGACCATCAGCCCCAACGCGCTCGGCCACGACGACGACCAGCGCGCAGAGACTCTGGTGAGCGTCATGGACGGATACTTCGACAAGGGTGCCCACCACCTCAACGTCAACGTCTTCGGCGTGGACAAGCTCAAGGACGCCATGGAGCATCCCGAGAAGGCCGAGTATGCCAACTTCACCATCCGCGTGAGTGGCTACGCAGTGAAGTTCATCGATCTGACCCGTGAGCAGCAGCTCGACGTCATCGCACGACAGGCTCATGAGAGACTCTAAACCGCAAAACAGCCTTGCCCCCACTCCCGGCGGCAAGGCTGCTTTATATGTCCACTCCACCGAGTCGTTCGGCTCTGTCGACGGTCCCGGAGTGCGCTTTATCATCTTCTTGAAAGGTTGCCACATGCGCTGCCGCTACTGTCACAATCCCGACACATGGCGCATGGCAGGAGCCGAAGACAAGGCCACGCCCATCGGCGAACTGCTCGACCAGGCTGAACGCTATCGTGCCTACTGGGGCGACAAGGGAGGAATCACCGTCAGCGGTGGCGAGGCCCTGCTGCAGATCGACGGTCTCATTGCCCTCTTCGAGGAGGCCCACCGTCGCGGCATCAACACCTGTCTCGACACGGCCGCACAGCCCTTCACGCGCAGGGAGCCGTCTTATGGCAAGTTCCTCCGACTGATGGAGAGCACCGACACCGTGCTGCTCGACCTGAAACATATCAACACTGTAGCCCACAAGGACCTCACCGGCCACGGCAACGAGAACATCCTCGACTGTGCCCGCTGCCTCTCAGAGTTGGGCGTACCTGTTTGGATTCGCCACGTACTGGTTCCGGGCATTACCGACGACGAGAATCAGCTGCGTCGTCTGCGCATCTTCATCGACACACTCATCAATGTGGAGCGCGTGGAGGTTCTGCCCTATCATACCCTTGGTGTTTTCAAATGGCAGAAACTCGGCATCCCCTACACGCTCAAGGATACACCCACGCCAACCAAGGAACAAATCTCTCGCGCCGAGGAAATCCTCTGCGGCAAGCATGAGAATGCATAACCCAAAAGGGGAAATCCTCTGTGACCAGAAAGGTTACAAGAGTGCGAAGTGCGCAGACCTTATGAACGCAGACTTACCGCACACTTTTATACTGCCGTACAATTGCGCTCTTGTAATCCACCTGACCACTATATTTTTAGATCGGTTAGCGCGACGCACATACTATCGCTGACTATCCTTGAAGTCTCTTTCCCAGAGGGACATAATAAGAAATAGTTAGAAGTTGGCGAGGATGCCGACGCACCTACTGCGCTCCTACAGTATATTCCATTTATGGCACCGCTATGCCAGCCAATAATGAATTGTGAATTATGAATTAGTAATCTGCTGCCACAGCGTGCGGTCACTGACCACAATGCGGACTTCGGCTTTCTGGCCAGACTGCAGGCGAGCGCTGTCGGCGCCAACACAAACCTTGGCAAGGAAATAGTTGTTTTCGCCCATCCGAAGCAGCCGATCGTCATAGCTGTATATTGGATACACTGATGACGGATCATTGTCGTCCCGCCCCTCGTAGTTCACTATCACGTTTCTTTGCTCATCGAAGAGGTAGAGGTATTTGTAGGGCACACGCACAATGAGCGTGTCGTTGCCTTCCATCTCGCCCTGCGCCTCAATCGTTATCGGATAGTGGATGGTGTAGAAGGCTATGGCCAAGGCCACGACAACAAATGTGATGACCACAGTACCGGTACGCACAAGCCGTGGCGGCACGATTCCTATGATGTGGCGCACCTTCTCACTCCGAAGTTCTATGTTGTCAAAGTTCTTATTTTCCATATCTGTTTTCAATTTCCCAATTCCAGTTGGTTTCTTACAAGATTGTAGTAGGCGCCACGCTTCTCTGTCAGTGTCTCGTGGTTGCCCGTCTCCACCACACTCCCATGGTCGATAACGACTATCTGGTCGGCATTCTTCACCGTACTCAGCCGGTGAGCCACTACGACAACAGTCTTACCCTTGTAGAATCTATCGAGATTCTCCACGATGGCGCGCTCGTTATTGGCGTCGAGGGAGTTGGTGGCCTCATCGAGAAAGATGTAATCAGGATTCTTGTACACGGCACAGGCTATGAGGATGCGCTGCTTCTGTCCCTGACTCAGGCCCACGCCGTCACGGCCTATCTTCGTATTATACTTCAAGGGCAGCGACATCACGTATTCGTGGATACACGCT
>ONYS01000174.1 GCA_900322095.1 uncultured Prevotella sp. | reverse complement strand
CCAGGCGGTTGCAAAGCTTATGCTGGATTGCGGTGTGGCTTCCGATATGCAGTATGCAACCGATGGCTCAGGAACGTATACCAATCTGGCCCGCGACGGCATGGTGAACTATTTTGGTTATCCCGCCACAGCCCAGTTCCTCGAGAGAGATGGCTATTCAGAGGCTGAGTGGATGAATATGATCTTCAACGAGCTCAGCAATTCCCGTCCGCTGCTTTATGGCGGTGTGGACATGATGAATGGCGGTCATGAGTTTGTTTTCTGTGGCTACGACGCACAAGGACGTGTGGGGGTCAACTGGGGATGGGAAGGCTCAGACGATGGCTACTACGATGTGGCTCTGCTCGATCCCGAATCCTACAGTTTCTCGTCTTATCAGGATATGGTGATCGGTATCGAGGGCGGACCTCGTGCTGAGCTTGAGGATACCGTCAATGTTGAGACTCCGGGTGAGCTCCAGCGTCTTATCGCCGATAGTCTGGTATCGCAGATTGGCTCGCTCAAGGTCAACGGTTCCATCAATTCTACCGATGTGAAGTTCCTCCGCCAGATGACAGGTCTCGACTCTACCGGTGAAGTCAGCCGCGGTACGCTCCGCACTCTTGACCTCACCGACGCAACGATTGTCGCTGGTGGTGAGCCTTATCTCAAGGAAAACAGCCGTCAGCTGACGACTACAGATAATCAGATGCCCGAGCGTGGCTTCTATGGCTCACGTTCGCTGCGCACGCTTCTCTTGCCCAACAGCATCACTACTCTCGAGCCCGGAGCCCTGAGCGGTCTCTCTGCTCTCGACTCTGTTTCGCTTCCCGAAGGTGAGGACAAGAACTACGTGGTGGAGAATCATCAGGTGATGAGCAAGGATTCTACCGTCCTGCTGGCTCTGCTGCCTCGCGCCGGAAGCCGTGTTGAGGTGAACAAGCACGTCAGCGTCGTTGGTTCTTATGCTATGGCCGGCATGCACGGAGTGAGCGAGCTCGTGTTCCCGGAGACTGTAGACAGCCTCGGCAGCTATGCAGTGGCCAATGCCGTCGGTCTGCAGGCCCTTCGCGTGAATGGCAAGAAGGTCATTCCTACGGGTTATCAGGTATTCTCTGGCGTCAATGCCAAGAGCGTCACGCTTTACGTCCGTGCCGGACTGAAGGATGTCTTCGCCCGCAGCGCCAACTGGAGCGCTTTCGATCAGGTTGTTGAATTCGGTACGACCATCCGCGCCCGCAGCACTCGTCGTGAGTATGGCGAGCCCAATCCTCGCTTCGGCTATCGTTTGTATGGCGATTATGTAGACGGCAAGCCTGAGATTTCCTGTGAGGCCACGGAGACTTCTCCCGCCGGACAGTATGCCATCCATCTGGAGCGCGGCACCATCACCAGTGAGGCCGTTGATTTCGAGGACGGAACGCTTACGGTCTATAAGGCTAAGGCCAACCTGCGCGCGGCCAACGATACGATTGAGATGGGTCAGCAGCCTGAGTTCACCTACACGGTCGACAGTCTGAAGAACGGCGAGACCGAGTTGACATTGCTCACCGAACCTCTGTTTACTGTTGTCGACGCGGCTGGCAATACGCTGATTGAGTTTACCGAAGCCGGTGAGTTCACCATCGTTCCCAGTGGAGCTGAGTCGCAGAACTATGAGTTCAACTACTTCCCCGCAACACTCTACGTTACTGTTCCTACGGGAATCGTCAATGTGCAGGGCGAGGGTCAGCAGAAGGTTGTCTATGGCGTCTATACGCTTTCTGGCAACAAGGTGGCTGACAAGTTGAGCGACCTACGCAGTCTGCCTAAGGGTGTTTACATTGTGAACGGAAAGAAACTGGTTGTGAAGTAATCAGTACTGCTGAACAAGCAGTTATCAGATACGAAGAGGCCTGGCAATGATTTGTTGCCAGGCCTCTTTGGTTATTGTAGCGTTCGAAGGAGCGTTTGTCTACGCCTTCAGCTGTTCTTTCCAAGCCTCGTATGCGGCCTGGTATTCTTTCTGATGTTTCTCGTCGGGCTCGATGGTCTCGAGGAGGCGCAGCGTAGAGAAGGCCTCGTCGTGATCCTTGTAGATGCCGCAGCCCATGCCGGCGCCCTTGGCCGCACCCACGCTGCCGTCGGTCTCGTAGAGGCGTATGGTGGCTCCGCTCACACTGGCCAGCGTGTCGCGGAAGAGGGGAGAGAGAAACATGTTGGCCTTGCCGGCGTGTATGCGTTGGATGTTCATGCCCATCTGCTCCATAATCTCCATGCCATAGCAGAAGGAGAAAACGATGCCTTCCTGTGCGGCACGCAGGAGGTGGCAGCGGTTGTGCTTGTTGAAGTTGATGCCATGGAAGGAGCAGCCCGTCTCTTTGTTCTCCAGTATTCGCTCGGCACCATTGCCGAAGGGTATCACCACGACGCCATCGCTGCCGATGGGAGCCTGTGCGGCCAGTTCGTTCATCTCGGCATAGCCCACCTCGGGAGCAACGTTGCGGTGCATCCAGGCGTTGAGGATACCGGTGCCGTTGATGCAGAGCAGAACGCCCAGACGCTCCTGCTCACGCGTGTAGTTGACGTGGGCAAAGACGTTGACGCGGCTCTTCGGGTCGTGTGCGGGTTCGCCCAATATTCCGTAGACGACACCCGACGTGCCGGCTGTTGAGGCTATCTCGCCGGGATTGAACACGTTGAGCGAAAGGGCATTGTTGGGCTGGTCGCCGGCGCGGTAGCTGACGGGAGTGCCGGCGACCAGTCCCAGTTCCTCGGCGGCCTGCTGCGTCAGTCGGCCCTGTTCGCCGAATGTCGGTACGGTGGGCGGCAGAAGGGTAGAGGGGATGTCGTAGTAGTCCAGCAGTTCCTTGGCAACGTCCTGGCGCTTGAAGTCCCACAGCGTGCCCTCGGAGAGTCCGCTGACCGTAGTGCAGATTTCGCCGGTGAGCCGCATGGCGATGTAGTCGCCGGGAAGCATTACCTTGTAGATGCGGTCGAAAACTTCGGGCTCATTGTCCTTCACCCACGCCAGCTTGGCTGCGGTGAAGTTGCCCGGCGAATTGAGCAGATGGCTCATACACCAGTCGCTGCCCAGGGCGTTGAAGGCGCGGTTGCCTTCCTCCACGGCACGCGAGTCGCACCAGATGATGGAGGGGCGCAGGGCTTTGTGGTCCTTGTCCACGCATACCAGGCCGTGCATCTGATAGGAGATGCCCACGGCGGCCACATCCTCGGGCTTGGCCTGAGTCTCGGCCATTACTTGCGCCACAGACTGCCGGGCATAGTTCCACCACGATTCAGGGTCTTGTTCGGCCCATCCTTTACGTGGTGCGGAGATGGGGGCTTCATGTTTGGGGAAGAAGGCTGATGCGGCAGCCTGTCCGTTGTCGATATTTACCAAAGAGGCTTTGACTGAACTGCTCCCCACGTCAAGGCCTAAAAGATAGCGATGGTTCATATATTGCTTTTGGATTAAGTTTGTCTACGTGCAAAGATACTAAAATTTATACGTAACGCTCGTGGCCTGGAGAGGAAAAAGCGGATGATGTAACGTCTGTGGACGATAATGAAACATCGCTTCCCATAGACCTTATCGGTCATTTCTCCTCATAGGTCCAGTTGTAGAAGTCGGAATGTCCCTCGCCGGTGGCAAACATGCCGATGGTGGCTCCAGTGAATCCGCCAACTACCTCAGTGCTGAGCAGCGTTGAGGGCAGGCGGCCCGCTTCCTTATAGTTGCCTTCAGCGTCGGCGTAGGAGAATGAATAGAGGTTGTTGCCCGACGTGATGCGTAGTCTTACCGTATTTTCTTTTATGCTTCCAACGCGCTGGAGGTTTTGCGGCAGTCCCTTGATCTCATAGCGCAGGAAGATGTCGAGCGAATCGCCGTTGGCGCGGGTGAAGAAGTCGTAGTGGCCATCGTTGATTTGGTATACGGTCAGTCCCGACTCGTAATTGCTGTCGCCCGCAGGCTGCACCGTCACCTGGCAGCTCATCCGTTCGGCCTCCTGCCGGCGCCCGATGAACGTTGGGCGGTTGTGGCGGTCAGCGATGATTCCGAGCCATATAGACGGAGCATCGGACCGGTGTGACGGTCGCATCTTTCTATCCATTCGTATTTCGTGCTGTCCGGATTCTGAATGTGTATCCAGGCGGGATTGCTCTTCCACAGCTCATCGGCTTTTCGTACATAGGGCTTTTGCGGCAACAGCCTGGCCGTCATCAGCGTGTCGATGGTTTCACCGCCGTTGATGACAGGCCATCCGCCCTTGGGCCATTCCACGGGAGCCAGACAGGTCTCGCGCCCCATGTGGTGATAGCTTCCGCCCATGTTGCAGTAGGCCAGAAACACAACCCACCACGATCCATCCTCTGCCTGCACGAAGTCGCCGTGACCCGTGCCCTGAATCTGCTTCAGTTGTCCTTTCTGGTTGCAGTTGGTCAGGATGGGATTGGCGGGATTCGACTCGTAGGGCCGATTCGACAAACTTATAAAATCATAACATAAGATACAAAATGCTACAATTTAAGTTGCCTTCCTGTTTCAACCTTGCTGGTTGCAATCCTGTTCGT
>ONYS01000016.1 GCA_900322095.1 uncultured Prevotella sp. | reverse complement strand
TCATAGAAGGCCATGCGGCTCTGCTTTGAATCCATGGCGCTGTCGTTAGCATCCACTTCGAAGCTGGCTCTATAGGTGTCGTGAAGCTTCCAAACCAACACCTGTCCTATGAGCACGGGGTTGCCCGCCTTGTCGTTGACCTTGATGGGTTCAGCGTCGAGATTGCGGGCACGGAGTGAGAGATTCTTCGTGCTGTAGAAGGGATTCACCCAAAAGAATCCAGTCTTTGTGAATGTGCCGCGGTATTTTCCGAAAAACATCATCACGCGTGCTGTATTGGGCTCAAGCATCATGAAACCGCTCATACAGAAAAGTGCACCTAAGAAGATCAGTACCCCCAATACGACTGCGCAGATCTGAAAAGCATTGATGCAGTCTGAATTGATTACGACGAGAACTGCTGACGCAATCAGCAGAGCAAGAAGAACGAACAACATCAGAAATCCATTCTCTACTTTGCCCATAAAGGCGAATTCTTTTTTCTCCATAATGGTAATTTTCTAGTTGTTGGAATTGATATTATTTTGATATTGCAAATATATAATAAAACCGATTACAAAAAAAGTTTTTCCCCATATTTTTTTTGTGTGGATGAAGGTTCTTAACAGGATTTACATCTTATTGTTACTCTTGCTACAATTTTTGGCCTGATACATAACAAAGGGAAGCCTCGCGAGGCCTCCCGTAATTAACATCCTTTTTTTAAGTCTCCTTTATGGAGACCTAAGTCAATCTGTTTGTTGTACTACTGCTACTTACCGATTTTTCTTTATTTGTGAATGTCTGCACAGACTTCTTTTCAAATTGGTTGACCTTGATTGATTAGCAGACTTCCGGCTTGTCTGTGTCGTTTCAAAGTCTTTTGTTTCACAGTGCTTTGCTGTTATTTCCTATTCATGCGCCTAAAACATCTTTTTGTGATTGCAAAGGTAAGCTTTCTGTTCGTTACGCCCAAATTTGTTCAATCAATGGGCATCTTTTTTAAGCCAATTAGTTGTTTGATAAGGTATTGAGGTGAATGTTTCTCCAATTGCTCATCCGAAGCTAACAACAACAAAAAACTATTTTCAAACATTTATCCCATAGTTTTCTTGCTTGATTGGTAGAAATTTGTTATCTTCGCTTCCGAATACGAATTATCAATAACTATCAAATTCTTTGAATTATGAAAAAGTACGTTTGTGACACTTGTGGTTGGATATATGATCCCGCAGTAGGCGATCCCGAGAATGGCATTGCTCCCGGAACAGCTTTCGAGGATCTTCCCGATGATTTCACCTGCCCTCTGTGTGGCGTAGGCAAGGAAGATTTCAGCCCTGTAGAGGATTAATTCCTCCTGTCAACAAAGAGATAAGGCCTCAGATCCTATTCGGTTCTGAGGCTTTACTGTTTCTATATGGTATTAGGGATGTTTGCGTTTATGAAAAAAAGTTGAAAAACTTGGAGTTCTCATCATAATTTTTTATCTTTACGCCAAAGAAAACAGCAGAAGTAACATGCGTCGAAATATCCTTCTGACTTTAATACTTATCATTATGATACATACGCAGTCTTGTGGCAGCAAAGGCCTGCGGGAGCCTTCTGTCAGACCGATGGCCGTTGCTGGCCAATTCTATCCCGCAGATGCCGATACGCTCCGGTCGATGATTGATGAAAGCTTCAAGGGCGTGAAGAATGTCGTTGGTGAGGACCAGTTTGTTCAGAGCGTCATTGTGCCCCACGCAGGCTATGTGTTCTCGGCCCACGCCGCAGCATGGAGCTATGCCCAGTTGCCGCGCGATGGCCGTTGGGATCATATCTTCCTGATTGGTCCCAGTCATCATGTTGCCTTCGACGGCGCTTCGGTCAATGATGCCTTCGAGTACTACGAGACTCCATTGGGTCTCGTCAAGGTAGATACGGCACTGGCTGCGAAGCTCAACAGAGAGAACCGCTGCTTCAGCTATGTGGCACAGGCCCACACCAGCGAGCACTGCCTGGAGGTACAGTTGCCGATGCTGCAAGTGTGGCTGAAGAACGAGAGTCCCATCGTGCCCATCATCATCGGTACGCTGCAGGCAGACCGGCTTAAAGAGATTGCGGAAGCGCTCAAGCCGTGGTTCAACGAGCGCAACTTGTTCGTTATCAGTAGCGACTTCAGCCATTATCCCCAATACGACGATGCAGTGCGCGTGGACAAGCGTACGGCAGATGCCGTTGCCAGTGGCGATTTGCGGAGAATAGCCAAGACCGTGAACGAGAATATTTCGGCCGGCATCCACAATCTTGCCACGAGCGCCTGCGGCCTTTGCGGCATCCTGGTCAATGCGATGCTCTCGGAAGAGGATTCCACGGCAGAGTGCCGTCATCTCTATTATTGCAATTCGGGCGACAGCCGTTATGGCGGAAAAGACGAAGTGGTGGGCTACAATGCCTTTGTCACGCTTCGCAAGAAGGAGAGCGGATTCTCCTTGTCTGCCGATGACCGCAGGCAGTTGCTTCGAATCGCACGTGGAACGATAGAGAATGCCGTCAGGGGCGACAAAGCGTGGAGCACAGACACAGCAAGTCTTTCGCCAGCGCTGAAAGAGCGCTGCGGAGCCTTCGTGACGCTCAACGAGAACGGGAGGCTGCGCGGATGTATAGGCCACTTCGGCTCCGACCTACCTTTATATAAAGTAGTAGAGGAAATGACCGTTGCCGCGGCAACCGAGGATCCACGCTTCATGCCGGTCAACATCAGTGAACTTGACCGTATAGAGATAGAAATCTCCGTGCTCACGCCCCTCAAGCGCATCCACGACATCAGCGAGTTTCAGTATGGCCGTCAGGGTATCTATATGCGCAAGGGCTATCACAGCGGAACCTTCCTGCCTCAAGTGGCTCAGGAAGTGAACTGGACCAAGGAGGAATTTCTGGGTCATTGCGCCCAGGACAAGGCAGAAATTGGATGGGACGGATGGCGCGATGCCGAACTCTACACCTACGAAGCCATTATTTTCAAGGAGGAGAAGAAATGAAAGAGGCTGAATATTATCATCTTTTGTATGATGGAAAAGTAAGATGCGACCTTTGTCCGCACCATTGCGTCATCGCCGAAGGAGGCCGTGGGCGCTGCCGCAGCCGTGTCTGCCGTGACGGAAAACTCTATAGCGAGGCCTACGGTCATCCGTGTGCGCTGACCATCGACCCCATCGAGAAGAAACCGCTGGCTTGGTATCATCCGGGCAGCGAATGCCTGTCGATAGCCTGCACGGGATGCAATCTCTCCTGTAAGAACTGCCAGAATCACGACATCTCTCAGGTCCGACCCTCTGATGTGCCTTCGGAGGACCTTTCGCCAGAGGGCTTGATAGAGTTGGCCCGCCGCTACCATCAGGATCAGATAGCCTATACCTACACCGAGCCGCTCACGTGGATGGAATACATGCGCGACACGGCCCGGCTGGCCCACGACTCCGGTATGAGAAACATCCTCGTATCAGCTGGCTACGTATGTCAGAAGCCCCTGCAGGATTTGCTGCCATACCTGGATGCAGCAAATATCGATCTGAAATCCTTCAGCGACGCTATCTATCATCAGGTCTCCGGGGCTTCGCTGCAGCCAGTGCTTGACACGCTGAAGGCCGTCCGGGAAGCCGGCGTGTGGCTGGAGATCACCCATCTGCTCATCCCGACCGTTAATGATGACCCAAAGATGACGCGCGCCATGTGCCATTGGCTGGTGGAGAACGGATTTGCCGATGTGCCGCTCCACATCACGCGCTTCTTCCCGCAGTACAGAATGCCTGACTTGCAGCCGACGCCGTTGGCCGAACTGGAACAGGCCCGGGCAATAGCCAAAGAAGAAGGTATCAAGCGAGTGAAATTGGGCAATGTGTGAGCAATCAACTTTTTTATCGCCCTCTAAACTAAAAATGTTGTCGTAAAAAATGTTTTTAAATGATTTTTTGTAACTTTGCAGCGGTCTTTGAGGTAAGTCTATAACAGTGGCAGGACTGCCGTCCGCCTGTCAGGCTTGTCTGATTGATGCAGAAATGGAAAAATAATTTGAAACAATGAAGAAGAAATACATTGTCTACACGATACTGGGACTGTTTGTCTTGTTTTGTGTCCTTGATGTGGTTTTCAATTCCAACAGTACATTCAAGCCCAAGGAAAAACAAGAGAAACTGCTCACTACGACGATGAAGGGCGACAAGACCGTCTATGGACTGGCTTGCGAGGGTTGCAACGATACGGTGATCGTACTGCTTCCCCTCGACAACAGTGATCCCGTCACTTACAACATTCTCGATGCCACCCGCGCGGGAAATATTCGTGGCAAGGTGAGCATTGGCGACCGCTTGGCGCTGGTTTTGGATCCCAACGACAAGAAGAAGGCCACACTCGTCATCGACTTGGAAGACCTGATGGGCATCTGGTGCTACATTGTCATGCCAAAACTCAAGGACTTCACCAACATGAGCAACCGCGAGCAGGCCCGAAAGCTGGCAGCCATGCCCGACTCGCTGAAGCAGACCTATTACATCCCCCGCGAATACGGTTTCTGGGTGAAGCAAAACTGGATGGCACAGAGCGTTGGCTATATCCGCGAGGATCCCTCGGTGGCCGACGAGAGCCCGGTGGTCTATCCTGCGTTGGGCTATTTCACGGCTTGGCATATCTGGAATGGCAAGTTCATCATCGTCAGCGGAACGCCTAAAGAGGACAGCAAAGGAAACATGACGGTGGTGAATCTTCACAACGACACGTGCGATATCGCCTATCTCGATGGCGACTCGCTGGTGCTGAGCAGCGATGGCGCCTCACGCAGCTATTACAAGAAGAAGAACATCGGCGAGGTGAACAAGAAAGCCAAGAAGATAGCCGACCAGCTATCGAAGAAAGCTTTGGAGCAAACGGAGTAGGTCGGTATGAAAAGTCGTGATGAGCTTGAAGGCAGCTTCTTTGATCTTCCGGGGTTCGAGCCCGATGAGGATGAAAATTGTAGCCTCGATGGTCAGCCGACGGAGCTACAGCCCCCTCAGAAAATGGATTTTACCGACCTCTTCGAGCGCCTGGCTCAATCAAAGTTCAGAAGCAGTTTTTATCTCAACGCCAAGGACCGTAGCTATATAGAGGAGAAAGGCTGGGCCAAGCTGAGGAGAGATACGGCCCAAGTCATAGCCCGCAGGCTGGCTCCCGCTTATATTGCCAACGACGGCCGCCAGACGCCCATGCGCCATGGCATCTTCCCTCCATTCATCGCGCAGCATGCCACGGGCTGCTGTTGCCGCAACTGTCTTCAGAAGTGGCATGGCATACCCAAAGGTCGCCAGCTCACAGCCGACGAGCAAGCCTATGTCGTGGATGTCATCATGAAGTGGCTGCACCGAAATTATTGAACAATCATCTAATTTCATCTTATGCTTTTATCAACAACCCCGACCATTGAAGGTCAAGTGATTAAGGAGTACAAAGGTATCGTTACTGGAGAGACCATTATCGGTGCCAATTTTGTGAAGGATTTCCTTGCTGGCGTACGCGACATTGTTGGCGGCAGAAGCGGAAGCTATGAGAACGTTCTCCGCGAGGCGAAGGACACTTCCTTGAAGGAAATGAGTGACCGTGCTGCAGCTTTGGGTGCCAATGCTGTCGTGGGTATCGACATCGACTATGAGACCATCGGCAGCCACAACTCCATGATGATGGTGGCCACGAGCGGAACGGCGGTCGTGATCTGATCCGTCGTGACTCGTCTGCTTTCAGATTACCATGCAGTGTGAGGGTAGGGCAGAGGTATCCCAACGAATATTGGCAACAGGTTTTTTCGTCATCTTCTGAGCGCTTTCAGAGTACTCTTCTGTTTTGTTCTGCAAGCAAGAATGACTGCACCTATGTCAACTAATTCGTTATAAATCATAAAAAAACAACCACAATCAGCAGAATTCCATTTTTTTTGTCTAATTTTGTAGCCCGTACTTATCTAACCTGCCTTTTATAGATATGGCAGACAAAAACTTATTTATTAATACAGATTAGGAATTTAATCTAAATATGAAAAAAAAGATTCAGTTCAGTCTCGTTTATCGGGATATGTGGCAGAGTAGCGGTAAGTTTCAGCCCCGCAAGGATGAGCTGGAGCGTATAGCCCCTGCCATTATTGACATGGGGTGTTTTTCCCGAGTAGAAACCAATGGTGGCGCTTTCGAGCAGGTCAACTTGCTTGCAGGCGAGAATCCTAATGATGCCGTGCGTGCATTCTGCAAGCCTTTCAACGAGGTAGGCATCAAGACACATATGCTTGACCGCGGTCTGAATGCGCTGCGTATGTATCCCGTGCCCGACGATGTGCGCCGGATGATGTATCAGGTGAAGCATGCTCAGGGTGTAGACATCCCCAGAATCTTCGATGGATTGAATGATATCCGCAACATCGCTCCCTCCATCCGTTGGGCCAAAGAGGCCGGCATGACCCCGCAGGGCACGCTCTGCATCACCACTTCTCCCGTTCACACGCTGGAGTATTACAGCAAGTTGGCCGACCAGGAAATTGAGGCCGGTGCAGAGGAAATCTGTCTGAAGGATATGGCCGGTATCGGTCAGCCCGCTTTCCTTGGTCAGCTGACCAAGATGATCAAGGAGAAGCATCCCGACATCATCATCGAGTATCACGGCCACAGCGGTCCCGGACTGAGCATGGCTTCTATTTTGGAAGTCTGCAACAATGGTGCCGACGTTATCGATACAGCCATCGAGCCTCTCTCTTGGGGTAAGGTGCATCCCGATGTCATCTCCGTGCAGAGCATGCTCAAGCACGAAGGCTTCGAGGTGGCCGACATCAACATGAAGGCCTACATGAAGGCACGCGCCCTCACGCAGGAGTTCATCGATGAGTGGCTGGGCTACTTCATCAACCCGCAGAACAAGGTGATGAGCTCCCTCCTGCTCACCTGCGGTCTGCCCGGCGGCATGATGGGTTCCATGATGGCCGATCTGGGTGGCATGCGCACTACTATCAACAACCTCCGCAAGAAGAAGGGCGAGGAAGAACTCTCTATGGACGACCTGCTCATCAAGCTCTTCGACGAGGTGGCTTACGTGTGGCCTCGTGTGGGTTATCCTCCATTGGTGACGCCGTTCTCACAATATACGAAGAACATCGCCCTGATGAACCTCCTCACCATGGAGCAGGGCAAGGGCCGCTTCGTGATGATGGACGACTCGATGTGGGGTATGATTCTCGGCAAGAGCGGTAAGGTGCCCGGCGAGATTGCTCCCGAGCTGAAGGAACTGGCCAAAAAGCAGGGACGCGAGTTCACCGATGCTGATCCTCACACTCTGCTCAAGGACGCTCTGCCCGACTTCCGTAAGGAGATGGACGAGAATGGTTGGGACTACGGCAAGGACGATGAGGAACTCTTCGAGCTTGCTATGCATCCCGAGCAGTATCGCAACTACAAGAGCGGTCAGGCCAAGAAGAACTTCCTGACCGACCTGCAGGCTAAGAAAGATGCCAAGATGGGCGCAAAGATGACTCCCGAGGAGGCCGCAGCCTACAAGCACGCAAAGGCCGACGCTATCGTGGCTCCTGTCAAGGGACAGGTGTTCTGGGAGTTCCAGGGCGACGGTGAGGCAGCTCCCGCCGTTGAGCCTTACATCGGCAAGGAGTACAAGGAAGGCGACGTGTTCTGCTACATCCTCACCTCATGGGGTGAATTCGTGGCCGTACCGGCCGACCTGGGTGGCAAACTTGTAGAGATCAATGCCAAGCAAGGCTCCAAGATCAGTAAGGGAGCCGTGATTGCCTACATCGAGCGCGACCACGCAGAATAGTCAAGTAGACAACAACAACTTTAGTATAATCACCGGGCCAACGAAGCAAGAGTTTCGTTGGCCCGGTTTCTTTTTATTTGCCTGTTGATAATCTGGATTAGTACCTTTCATTTCCGAGAGCTAATGTTTGCTGACAGCTGTCGGCAGTTCTGCTCTCAGTTGTCAGCAGTTCTGCTCTCAGCTGTCAGCAGTTCTGCTCTCAGTTGTCAGCAATCCATTATTCAGTAGAAAGAGAGTGTTGATAATTGTTTCTGCACAAAAAAAGGTTGGCCATTTAGCCAACCTTACCGTGAACCCCGTGGGATTCAAACCCACGACCTTCAGAACCGGAATCTGACGCTCTATTCAGCTAAGCTAGGGGTCCAATTATAATGCGAATGCAAAAGTAATAAAAAACAGAGACAACGCAAAATTTTTCCAGACTTTTGTTGATGACTGTTAGACTTTTACACAGGTAGCGCTTGACAAAGAATTACCCTTTCCCGCCAAAGGTGCTAATGACGCCTTGCGGCCCTTGGTGGCGTATAAATACTAAAACGACAGAGATATAATAATATCACAATATTGTCTTTGTGCGTTGCCCTGTTGACCTGCAACTGCTCTGACAGCTTTCTCAATACGGACTATCATAGCGTCCAAAGCATGAGGATGATAGGCTATTGCCCCGCAGCCAAAAAACGGCGCATTGGAAAAATACTGTGGGTGATGATATTTGAGGAAAATGGTTGTGAGCAGGCTTCCGCTCCTGCCGTCGCATTGGGTCTAAGCCCGGTCGGCATGGCTTGCGAGCAAGCTCGCGCCTGGCCGACCGGACTTATCCCCATGCCTTCGGCAACAAGCCTGCTCACAACAGAAAATTGTCCTTCGGACATAGAATTGCTTTGCTTCGCTCGCATAAAATCCATTCGGCGTTATTGATGTCCGAATAGAGGCAGTTGGGCTTATTTCTTAGAGCTCTTCTTCTTTGTCTTCGTTGTCGCAGTTTTCTTCGTTGCCGCAGCCTTGCTTGCAGTGCTTGCGCTGCTAGTGCTTGCTGATGTCAGTGCTTTCTCCACGGCGTTCTCGGCCAAGCTGGAGGCTTCTGCCTTCACGGCATTGGTGGCCGCAGTCTTAGCTGCGCTTGTCAATGCCGATGTGGTACCGGTAGCCTTGGCAACGCTGCTGACGGTCTTTATCGTGTTGGCAGCAGACTGGGCCTTGCTGACCACAGAACTTACCTTGCTGGCTGCCGAAAGAGCGTCGCTGACTGACGAAGTGCTTGATGTTGCGTTGCCGGTGACCTTGCTGACAGCACTGCTCAGTGCTGTCTTGGCAGCTTCCTTTGCCAGTGTTGAGGTCAATGATGACTGTGCGTGGGCACCCATGACGGCTGCAAGAGCCAATGACATCAAAATAATCTTCTTCATAATCCTTATTCTTTATAAATTTTGTTATCCTGTTTTGTTATCCTGAAGTTTTCTAATCCTTATCTGCTCTCATGGTTGCGCTCTTCACCGTTGCCCTGAGGTCTTCCCATGTTCTGGTAGCTCTTGTATTGGTCGTCGGTGAGGATGCCCTTCAGTTCCTTCTCGTAGGCCTGGCGCTGGGTCTGTCTCTGCTGCATCTCGGCCTTCTGGCTATCAGTCAGCTCGGGGCGCTGTCCGCGCTGCTCGTTGTTGCCCTCTCTGTTTCCACGTTCAGGACGCGGTCCGCCCATGCCTGGACCGCCCATGCCCGGACCACCGAGCACGCTCTCGTATTTCTTGTTCAGAGCCGACACCTTCGTCTTCTGAGTGCTGTTCAGTCCCAGCTGCTTTACGAGAAACTCGGTCAGGGTTGCTGCGTCCATCTTTGCAGGTTTGTTGCTCTGTGCCATGGCTGCTGTCATCGCAAGCATCAACATGGCGGTCATCATCAATTTCTTCATATTCCTAATCTTTTTATTGATTAAACTGCTTATTTGACGCAAAGAGAGTCTGTAAAGTTTAAATGCGGAAGTTCTTGAAACTGGCCTTATATAGGCTGTTTGAGCTCTAAAAATAATGGAATTTCGGGCGTTTGCCGATTACTTGCTACGTTTTGTTTGCACTGATGGGACGTTAGCTGAATCTTCTTATTTTTTCTTAAAAACCTCCTATCTGAGCATCAAGAAATCAATTTTTCGAGTTTCTGAACTACGATGATGGGACATCGTCCGTAAGGCTATTCGTCACTACAGAAACTAGAAATGAACTAAAAAAAAGGTATCCCGTCCTCACGACGAAATACCTTCACTACTGTTACTATTACCACTATTACAAACTATATATTCACTTCTAAAAAACTTTATGTCAAACTTATGTTAAGGAGCAATTGCCGTTTCTTTTTTCTTTTGTTTGGTCTCGAAATCGGCTTTCTTGCTCTTTTCAGTTGCAAATATAACAATAATAATCCGAAAAAAGATAATTTTTCTTCCAAAAAAGACTTAAAATTATCTAATTTGACTCCCTCAGTTCATTATTCTATATTATTTTGCGAAATTTCCTTTGAAATCTATGTAAATGGACTCCATAAGTCCCCTCAAGGACGGGCAAGGTCGTATTGAAGATGGCGCATGGGATGACCACCCCATTCTGAGTCGCCAACGTATTCGAAGCCGAGAGAGCGGTAGAGGCGCTCGGCTTTCGGATTGCCTTTGTCTACGAGCAGTCCCACCTTGGGCAGCTTCAGCCGGCGTGCCTTGTCGATAGATGCCTTAAGCAGAGCTGTGCCCACTCCGCAGTGGCGGAAGTTGGCATCGACGCAGAGGCTGTCAAGATAGAGCTCGCCTTCTTCAGTCTCAGGTTTCATGTTGCTATGGTCCATGCCAAAGCGTTTGAGCGATTCATCGATGAAGGGCTTTCTGAGCCGCAAAAGCGATGCGCCGTCGTAGCTGACGCAGATGCCGGCCAGTTCGTCATCGTCACTAAGGGCAACGAGCGTGTTGAGATAGCTGTACTGTGTGTCGGTCCGTTCCACAAGGTCGGTCATGAGATGGTGGAAGGAGGCCAGTCCCTGTCGGGGACCAGTCAGATTCAGACAGCATTCGTCAGTCATGGCCTCCATAATGCGGGAGGCGATCCAGGAAGCCCAGGAACGCTGGGCGTTGACTATTTTCATTTCTTGTTATTTCCTTTGTTGTCTTCGTCAATATTCTTCAGTACGTCAACGGCGTCGGCCACTGTGGCTATATGGTCCACGTGCATGAGGCGGCGGCCCTTGACTTCCTTGATAGCGCAGCGGCGCGGATTGCGCCCGATGTAGTTGAGCACCTTATCGAAAGCCTTGCTCTGATAGTAGGCACTGAGAGGGTTGGAGACAAACTGCATCACCATCTTGCCTCCGCGCAGCGAGATCTTCTCGCAGCCCAGTCGCTTGCCCAGCCGGCGCAAGAGCACCACGCGCAGGAGTTCCTCGCCTTCTTCTGGTATCGGACCGAAGCGGTCGATGAGGCGTTTGCGGTAGTCTTCGAGGGTGCGGTCGTCCTCAATGTTGTCCAGTTCGCGATAGAGCAGCATGCGCTCGCCGCTTCCAGGCACGTAGGTGTCTGGGAAGTACATCTGCAAGTCGCTGTCGATGTTGCAATCCTCTACGAACTCGTCGCCGCTGAACTCTCTTCCCTGGGCCATCTCCTCGGTATATAGGTCGCTGAACTCGTCGTTCTTGAGTTCGGTCACGGCCTGACTCAATATCTTCTGATAGGTCTCGTAGCCCAAGTCTTCCATGAATCCGCTCTGTTCAGCACCGAGCAAGTTGCCGGCTCCACGGATGTCGAGATCCTGCATGGCAAGGTTGAATCCGCTTCCCAGTTCGGAGAAATTCTCCAGAGCCTCAAGTCTCCGGCGCGCGTCAACGGGCAGAACGCTCTTGGGCGGGGCCAGCAGATAGCAGAATGCCTTGCGGTTGCTGCGTCCCACGCGGCCGCGCATCTGGTGGAGGTCGCTCAGCCCGAAGCGCTGTGCGTCGGCAATGATGATGGTATTGGCATTGGGGATGTCGATACCGTTCTCCACAATGGTCGTGGAGAGCAAGACGTCGTAGTCATAATTCATGAAGCCGAGGATGATTTTCTCCAGCTCCTCAGGATTCATCTGACCGTGACCGATGGCAACCCGGCAGTCGGGCACATACTTATGGATGAGATTGGCCATCTCCTGCAAGTTGCTGATGCGGCTGCAGACGAAATAGACCTGCCCATTGCGGCTCATCTCGAAGTTGATGGCGTCGGCGATAACCTCGTGGCTGAAGGTTGTCAGTTCCGTCTGGATGGGATAGCGGTTGGGCGGCGGAGTGCGGATGATGCTCATGTCGCGTGCTCCCATAAGCGAGAACTGCAGCGTACGGGGAATCGGCGTGGCCGACATGGTGAGTGTGTCGACGTTGGTCTTGAGCTTGCGCAACTTCTCCTTTGTGGCAACGCCGAACTTCTGCTCCTCATCGATGATAAGCAATCCGAGGTCGTGCCATTTCACGGCCTTGCCGATGAGCTTGTGGGTGCCGATGAGTATATCGATCTTTCCCGCGGCCAAATCGTCGAGTACCTGGTGGGTCTGCTTTGTTGAGCGCGAGCGTGAAAGATAGTCCACGCGCACGGGGAAGTCGTGAAGCCGACGGGTGAAAGTCTGATAATGCTGATAGGCCAGGACCGTTGTCGGGACGAGCACGGCCACCTGCTTGGAGTCGCAGGCAGCCTTGAAGGCAGCCCGAATGGCCACCTCCGTCTTTCCGAAGCCCACGTCGCCGCAGATGAGACGGTCCATGGGGTGGGCGCTTTCCATGTCGGCCTTGACGTCTTGCGTGGCCTTCAGCTGGTCGGGCGTGTCCTCGTAAAAGAAACTGGCCTCGAGCTCACGCTGCAAGTAGGAGTCGGGGCTGAAGGCGAATCCCTTCTCGTAGCGTCGCTTGGCATAGATCTTGATGAGGTCGCGCGCAATGTCCTTGATGCGCTTCTTGGCGCGCTCCTTCATGCGGTCCCAGGCTCCGGTGCCGAGTACACTCAACCGTGGCGGCTGACCGGTCTCGCTGGAGCGGTACTTGCTGATCTTATAGAGCGAGTGGATGGAGACATCCACCTTGTCGTTGTTCTGATAGATGATGCGGATGACCTCTTTGAATCCCTTGTCGGTGGGGACGCGGAGAAGGCCGCCGAACTTGCCGATACCATAATCCACGTGGACGATGAAGTCGCCGGGCTCCATCTCCTGCAGTTCCTTCATCGTGAGCGCCATCTTTCCGCTGCGGGCACGGTCGCTCTTGAGACTGTATTTGTGGAAGCGGTCGAAGATCTGATGGTCGGTGAAACAGCAAATCCTCAGTGTGTTGTCGATGAAGCCCTCGTGGATGGTCTTCTCTACGGGCGTGAACTCAATGGGGCGCTGCGACCATTCACCGTTTTGCAGAGTCATCGTCTCGCCCGACTCATCCATGCCGTTGAAGATATCGCGCAGCCGCTCTTGCTGACGCTGGCTGTCGGCAAGGACGTAGATATGATAGTTCTTGATCAGGTAGCTTTCAATCGTCTGCCTGAGCAAGTCGAAATTCTTGTGGAACAAGGGTTGCGGCGAGATGTTGAAGCGCAGTTTGGCCTGGGCGTCCTTCTTCGCGTCGTTGCTCAGCTCTACCAGCCGCAACGGCATCATGGACTGGTCGAATGCCGAAAGGGGCATCAGCGTGTTCTCGCTCTTCAGCTCGTCCTTGATGGCCTGCTGTTCCATCTCCGTTGCACCCGCCATGCGGTCGGTGAGGGCCTGCGAGGAGAATCCTTCCTCATAGGTGTGACCAATGGTCTGGCGAATGAAGTCGAAGTCATTGGCAACGACAATGGAATTTTTTTCCAACAGAGAAAGAAACGGTATCTTATCGCTCTTGATCTGGGCAAGCTCAGGCACAATAACGATTTCCTGGCAAAGGTCCTTCGACAGCTGGTCCTCAACCTCGAAAGTGCGGATGCTGTCGATCTCGTCGTCGAAGAAGTCTATACGGTAGGGGAGTTCGCAACTGTAGGAATAAACGTCGAGGATACTGCCACGCACGGCGAATTGTCCGGGCTCGTAGACGTAGTCCTCCTGGGTGAATCCGAACCCGCGCATCTTGTGTTCCACGTCGATGATGTCCACCCGTTGTCCGCGCTTGAGCGTGATGCGCCGTTCGTCGAGATGCTTTTGCGACACCACCAGCTCGGATAAGGCCTCTGGATGGGTCACAATATATAAAGAAGATGCTGCGTTGGCGTCGCGCGACGAGAGACGGGTGAGAACTTCGGTGCGCAGAATCTCGTTGGCCGAGTCGCGCTGCCCGTACTTCACGGCACGCTTATACGAAGAGGGATAAAAGAGAACGTTGTCGTTGCCAATGAGTTGCGTGAGGTCGTGGTAGAAATATCCGGCCTGGTCGGCGTCTTGAAGGATGAAAACCGCCTCCCCCCTCATCTTTTGGGCAACGGCAGCAAACAAGACAGCACTTGCCGATGCCTGCAGTCCGCCTAAAGAGACTGTGCGGATGGAGTCGTCGGTAAGTGCTTTCAGAAGAGCTCCTGTCTGTGGAGCCTTGGCATAGAGGGATAGAAACTCTTGTGTGGTCAATTGGGGCTATTCTTTGATTTTGGGATATTTCCTGAACCAACCGTCAATACGCAAGCGCATGACGCCAAAGAAAGCTTCGCTGAATATGCCACCACTCATCTTGCTCGTCCCCTCGCGCCGGTTGACAAACACCACGGGGACCTCTTTAATCTTAAAGCCAATCTTATAGGCCGTGAATTTCATCTCTATCTGGAAACCATAGCCCTTGAAACGAATCTGGTCAAGGGGAATCGTCTCGAGCACGCGGCGGCGGTAGCACACGAATCCGGCTGTTGTGTCGTGCACCTTGAATCCGGTGACGATGCGCACGTA
Organism: uncultured Prevotella sp.; assembly: GCA_900322095.1. Lineage (GTDB taxonomy): Bacteria > Bacteroidota > Bacteroidia > Bacteroidales > Bacteroidaceae > Prevotella. Next base: position 38,009 of record ONYS01000016.1, on the reverse strand, counting down.
TTGCGATGCGAAATAGCTCATCAGTACGCGGCCGATGGGCCAGTTGACAACGTTCACACCACTGACATAGCGCGATCCAATGGCCACGTCGTAGCCCTCGTCGTGAGTGGCATGGTAGAGGCGTGGAAGATCGTTGGGATTGTGGCTGAAGTCGGCGTCCATCTCGAAGATGTAGTCGTATTTGTGTTCCAGCGACCATTTGAAACCGGTGATGTAGGCTGTGCCCAATCCCTGTTTGCCCTTGCGCTTGATGATGAAGAGACGGTCGCTGAACTCGGTGTTCATCAGCCGTTCTACGATGCTGGCCGTGCCGTCGGGGCTTCCGTCGTCGATGACAAGGATATGAAAGCACTTCTCAAGACCAAAGACGGCCCTGATTATCTTCTCTATATTCTCTTTTTCATTATAGGTCGGTATAATGACAATTGAATCGCTGGAATTCATCTCGTACTGAAATTTAATATTGCAAAGTTACGAATATTATTAGAAAAGTGGAAATAAAAGATCATTATTTTTCTTTTTCTCCGGAATCGTAGTTCTCCTATCGTTCAAAAGTTTATTGATCGGGGTTTTCCCGGTAGCTTTGGTACTCGGGCACCAGACCGCTCATCACCGCATCATAGCTGAGTTTTTCCATGCGCAGGATGTTGTCGCGGCCCTTGCCCTGAGGCTCTATGGGCTCGTGAATCGTGAGCGTCAGGGGATGCCAGATGACGAAATGCATGTCGCGCATACGGGGCATGACATTGAACGAACCGTTGATGGTGAGCGGAACGACCGGGAGCTGCAGTTCATCGGCCAGCATGAAGGCTCCGCGGCGGAACGTGCCCATGTGACCATTGAAGGTGCGGGCTCCTTCGGGAAAGACAACGAGCGACATACCTTCGCGCAGAATCTCGCGTGCCTGCTCGTAGGTCTTGCGGATTTTGCTGGCTCCACCTTTGTTGACAAAAATGTGGTGGGCGCATTTGGCCGCGTAGCCGACAAAGGGAATACGGCCCAACTGATATTTCATCATCCACTTGAAATTGCGGTTCAGGAAACCGTAGATGAGAAAGATGTCGAACGCTCCCTGGTGATTGGCCACGAAGACGTAGCTCTGTCCTGGCTTGAGGTTCTCCCGTCCGGTCACTTTCACGGGCAGGAAGAGCAGGCGGATGGCGCAGCGTGCCCAGTAGCGGCCTGGATAATAACCCCAGAAATGGCCGTTGCCCAAGGTGCATCCCAATACGGTGATAATGGAGATGACCAGTGAGATCAGGATGAATAGCGGCGCGAAGACCACCAGTTGATAGATGCGATAGAGATATTTCATCGTTTTTGTTTTAAGGTAATTACTACTATTTCGGCGGGCATGTTGAACCGGAAAGGCACCAGCGCGCCTATGCCGCCCGTGACATAGAGCCGTCTGCCGCCTTCACTGTATAATCCAAAGTCTGGATCGCCGTGGATCTCGGTGGGGCGGAGTCCGAATAGGCTCATCTGACCGCCGTGGGTGTGTCCACTCAGCGTGAGCTGTACGTTGGAGTGGGGGAGAATGTCGCTGTGCCAGGCTTTCGGCGTATGCTGCAGCATCACGACGAAGGCCTGTTTGCTCACTCCGTGCAGCGCGGCATGCAGGTCGCTGCGGTCGGGAAAGACGCCAGCGCCGTAGTTGCCCTCGCCGGCAATGACGAGAGAGTCGCCACCACGCCTCAGGATTATGTGCTCATTCTGCAGGAGTTGCCAGCCGCAGGCGCGCTCCAGCTGCTGCGTCTCGCGCTCATTGGCCGCCTTCACAGCGCTGTCGGCCGTGATATAGAAGCTATAGTCGTGATTGCCAAGCACGGAGAAGACGCCATCGCGGGCTTTCAGTTTCGAGAGTTCTCCCACGAAGGGCTTGATTTCAGATGGCTGCAAGTTCTCCAAGTCGCCCGTAAAAGCTATCATGTCGGCATGCTGCGCATTGATACTGTCCAAGTCGCGTCGGAGCAGGCGCTTGTTGCGTCCGTGGAAAGAGCCTACGTGGGCATCGGAGAAGAGCACGATGCGGTAGCCGTTGAAGGCGGGCGGAAGGTCGGCAAACTCCAGCTCTACGTGTTTCACTACAAACTGCCGTATGCCATAGACGCAGGCGTAGAAGTAGGATACGACGACGGCAATGGCTACAAAGATTCCCAGCACGTTGCCATAGTTGTAGGCTGTGCGAAAGACCCGCTTTACACCATATCCAATCAGCGAGAATATGGAGAAGAACAGCTTCGGTCCTGACGTAAAGGCGAAGAGTCCCATATACACTTTCAGCCATACCACGTCGGTCGGGGCAAATGTGCGCAGGCTTGCCATGACAAGCGTATAGCCCACCATCACCAGCGTCGGCAGCCACCAAACGAGCCGCCACCAGGGATGCTGGCGGAAACGCCTGCGCAGAAAATGCCAATCGAGGTAAATCTCTGGCAGGATGATGGAAAGCAACAGTGGTATGAGAATCCTGTGTATCAAATCAATTGTTGTTTAAATTGGCTTGCAGGAAACGCCGCAGTTCGTCGGCTGACTTACCGCGGCGCCGTGCGTAATCTTTTAACTGATCCTCACCGATGGGACCAAGGGTGAAGTACCTGGACTTTGGATGGGCGAACATGAGACCCGACACACTGGCATGGGGCAACATCATGCCGCTCTCGGTGAGGCTGATGCCAATGGACGAGAAGTCGATGAGCGAGTCGAAGACGAAGTTCATGCTGGCATCGGGCATTGAGGGGTAGCCCACGGCGGGACGTATGCCCTGAAAGCGCTCGGAGAGAAGGTCGTCGATGGAGAGATGCTCATCGGGAGCATAGCCCCAATAGTTGCGTCTCACCTCGAGATGCATCAGCTCGGTTGTGGCTTCTGCCAGTCGGTCGGCCAACGTCTGCGACAGCAGTGAGGCGTAGGGGTCGGAAGCCGCGTCGGATACCGGTGCGTCGACGGTTGTTGCAAACACGCCAATGGTGTCTTTCTCTCCCATGGAGAGCGGCTTGACGAAGTCGGCCAGACAAAGGTTGGGCTCACTGCCGCTGTGCTGTTGGCGCAGAAGCGGGATGCGTCCGTCGTCGGTCACGATGTCGTCGCCGTCGCTGTTGGCATCAAACAATGCGAAGACGGCACGCCCCTCACAGCGTCCCTGCCATGAGGAGAGCAGGTCTTCGGCATCGCGGCGCAGCGACTGCCGCTCCTCCTCGGGCTTTCCGTTCATGCTCCAAGCGTGAAAGAAGTATATCCAGTTGATGTAGGGCCGGAGCTGGGCCACACTGTACCGGAGTATTTTTCGCATTCTCATCGGTTGTCAAACAGCAGTTGCTCGCCTTTGCTGTCGGGAGCAAACATTCCTTTATTATATATGTGCAGTCCGTTGCAGAAGGTATGTTCGACGCGCCAGTTGTAGACGCGGCCTTCCACGGGACTCCATTTGCATTTGCTCTGTATCACTTTCTTTGTCACCGTCCATCCCGTGTGGGGCTTGACGATGGTGATGTCGGCATGATAGCCGCGCCGCAGATAGCCACGACGGTTGATGGCGAAGAGTCGGACGGGGTTGTGACACATCAGTTCCACCAGCCGTTCAATGCTCAGCACGCCTTCGTCGACCAGTTGCAGCATACTCACCAGGGAAAACTGAATCATGGGCATACCCGACTTTGCCTTTGCCGCACCGCCCTGTTTTTCTTCCAGAAGATGTGGGGCGTGGTCGGTGCCGACGGCGAAGATGAGTCCTGACGTTAGAGCCTGGCGCAGGGCTTGCTTGTCGGCGGCTGTCTTGATGGCGGGATTGCACTTGATGAGCGCTCCCAATCGCTGATAGTCGCTCTCGTCGAAAAGCAGGTGGGCCAGCACGGCCTCACCGGTAATCTGCGGGAGCTCGTTGCCTGACGGGCTGTCGAGCAAGGCCAGTTCGCGCTCAGTGGAGATATGGGCGATGTGAAGACGGGCGTCGTGGCGGCAGGCCAGTTCCACCGCCTTCTCTGAAGAGGCATAGCAGGCTTCGGCCGAACGGATTAGGGGATGCAGGCTGATGTCGGGATCGTCGCCATGAGTGGCTTTTGCCTCACGCATGTTCTGATTGATGATGTCGGTATCCTCGCAGTGGGCCATCACGGGCAGATGGAGCCGTGCCGACTCGGAGAATACTCTGTCGAGCGCCTCCCGTCGGTCGACGAGCATGTTGCCCGTACTGGATCCCATAAAGAGCTTGATGCCGGGGATGAGACTCCGGTCAAGACTTTGGAACAGATTGGCATTGGTGTTGGTAGCCCCGAAGAAGAAGCCATAGTTGACGTGGCTTTTCGTGGAGGCAAGTTGCCATTTCTGTTCCAGCGCTTCGATGGTCGTCGTCTGCGGAACGGTGTTGGGCATTTCGAGATAGGACGTCACACCACCGAAGGCAGCGGCGCGGCTTTCGCTCTCGATGTCGGCCTTGGAGGTGAGTCCCGGCTCGCGGAAGTGGACGTGCTCATCGATGATGCCGGGCAATACGAAACATCCCGTGGCATCTACAGTATGATCGTAGTTGCCACGGGGATGCATGTTTCCTTCCTGAATATCGGCAATAAAGCCATTGTCGATGACGACCGAACCGCTGAAAGTCCGGCCTTCATTCACAATGCGTCCGCCGTAAATCAATGTTGTCATGTCTGTTCATATCTTTAGATGTGATCAACGTGCTGTGGAATCTGCTGGCTGTGCCATCTGTCGGGGTGTGGGAGGCGCGGCTTGGGGAGCCTGACCGTTGGGAGCCTGTTCCGAACCGTTCATGATGCGCTCATTCTCCTGGGCTTTCTGATAGTAGTCTTTCACCATCGGATTGTTCTTGAACTTGTCGGTGGCGCGGCTCATGATGTCTTCCACCCAAGCATCGGTCATGGGAACGCCGTTGAAGCGCATGGAGCAGGCATTGAGAAATACCCATGGACCCAGCACGTTGTCGAAGTTCTCGGTAACGAAGCCCGTGAGCAGCTTGTCCATCTTGGCGTTGAGTTCGTCGCTTTTCTTGTCTACCTCAACCTGTACGGCATTCATATCCTCGCCGTTCATCATGGCCTGATAGGGACGGCGCTGCAGTTCGGAATACTGGTTGATGATTTGCTGGTATTTACGCATAAAACCAGTGAGCTTGTCGTTGAGTGGCGTTCCTGTAGCCGAACTCTGTGTGTTATCGTCTTTTACGGTGATCTCACCTTCCTCCAGCACGACAGGCAGCTGACCAATCATGGCCACGCGCACGGAATCCACGGTGCCGTTGAATTGGAATTGACCGTGAACCACTTCGCAGGAATCAATATTCTTGGGCTCGTTGTTGTGCAGCACAGTGAGGTAAATCTTGCTTTCCTCAAGATTGGAGTCATTGGACGTACCTTTTATATCATAGGTGCTGGCACATGATGCGAAGCACAATGCAGAGAGGGTTGTAAATGCGTAAAGAATTTTATTCATGTTGAACCTTATTTCATCATTACAAAGGTAATATCAAATATTTAAGTAGAAAAGAAATTTTATTCAAATTAATTCAATAGGGCTTTCTTTTATGTTTTTTTTTCAAACGGGAATCGCCTATTCGTTGTCTTCTTTTGTATTTTCCTTCTTCAACTCCATCGATATGCGTGTGGCGGTATACATTTCGAGGATAGCTCCGATGAGCAGAGCCAGCACCCATTTGTTGCCCATGGTGTTGAGATAGTCGATGTCGTTGTTGAAGAAAGGACGGGTGACGGCCCACATATTGTCGATCATCAAGAATCCAGCAATGATGAAGAGCAGGCTGGCAATTCCCTGGATGCGCTTGAGGCGGCGGATGACGAAGTTGACGCCTTCATAGCTTTGGAAAGTCTGCATGATGGAGAAGGACACCGCTCCTACGAGGTATACCCAGCTGAAGACGCGTCGCACGTCGATGTTGCCTAATACAACGATGAAGCCAACGGCGCCGATCGTCATTATGCAACCGCCAACGATGAAGAGGATGCTTTGCCACTTATTGAGTTCTTTCATTTTTAGAGTCTTGGATTAATTGTTATCGTCTGTTTCTGTGAGTTTGTCGTTGGGGTCGGGAGCTTTCTTGTCGTCGCTCAAGACATAGATGTCCTCGTTGTCGGCCTTCATGAAGTATTGCTCGCGCGCTATCTTCTCTATTGCGGCAGGATTGCGCTTGAGTTCATACAAGCGTCTGACATTGTCGGCATTGCGCTGTTTGTAGGAACTGATTTCGTCTTCCAAGTCGTCAATCTGCAGGTCGAGCTGTATGCGCTTCATCACGCTGTTCTCGTCGAAGAATACAACAACGAGTGTGCCCACGATAATGACGATAGCGTACTTATAATGGGAAACAAACGACCAGAAACCGTTGAATTTGTTTGGCATGTCTTTTTGATTTAAGTGCAAAGGTAGCAGAAATCGGCCGAAGAACAAAACAAACGGATTGTTTTTTTCGTGGTTGGCGTGGATTCGTAGGACTGTATGTCAGCCTTGGATTGGACGGGAAGGATAAGTGCTGCAGGAAAAACAAATAGCGGACTTCTCTCGCAGAACCTCCCCAAGAATTGCAGCACAACTGTTGCTTTTGCCTCTTAAATGTTACAAAAAGAAACAATAATTGATTAAAATGTTTTCGGTTTAATATTTAATTCCTACCTTTGCATGCCAAATTGATTAAATAAGAACGAATGAGTAATATTATTTATCCAAAACATTACGAGTCGCTGCTCGACAAACATCAGACAGAGCAGGGCATTAAACTGATAAAGGATTTCTTTCAGCAGAACTTGGCAACTGAGCTTCGCCTGACGCGCGTCACCGCACCGCTGTTCGTCATGAAAGGTCTTGGTATTAATGATGACCTGAATGGCGTTGAGCGCCCCGTGACCTTCCCCATCAAGGACTTAGGCGACGCCAAGGCGGAGGTGGTGCATTCGCTGGCCAAATGGAAACGACTCACGCTGGCCGAATACAAAATCCAGCCGGGCTACGGTATCTATACCGACATGAACGCCATCAGGGCCGATGAAGAACTGGACAACCTGCACTCGCTCTATGTGGACCAGTGGGACTGGGAGGCTGTCATCACTCGAGATCAGCGCAAGGTGGCCTTCCTGGAAGACGTGGTGCGCAGAATCTATGCTGCCGTGCGCCGTACGGAGTATCTCACCTATGAGACCTTCCCGCAAATCAAGCCATTCCTGCCCGAGGATATCTATTTCATTCATGCTCAGGATCTTCTCGACATGTATCCGACACTATCGCCCAAGGAACGCGAGAATGCCATCTGCCGTAAGTATGGGGCCGTCTTTGTAGAAGGTATCGGCTGTAAACTCTCTGACGGAAAGAAACATGACGGACGTGCTCCGGATTACGACGACTGGTCGACGATGGGCGAAAACGGCAAGATGGGACTCAATGGCGACATCCTCATCTGGTATCCCATTTTGGAACGTGCCTTTGAGCTGAGTTCTATGGGTATTCGCGTGGACAAGGAGAGTCTGTTGCGCCAGCTGAGACTTGAAGGGAAGGAAGATAGGGAGAAACTCTACTTCCATCAGCAGTTGCTCAACGACAAGTTGCCCTTGAGTATCGGCGGCGGTATCGGACAGAGCCGCCTTTGTATGCTGATGCTCCACAAAGCCCATATCGGTGAGATTCAGGCCAGCATTTGGCCCGATGAGATGCGTGAGGAGTGCCGCAAGCTGGGAATGGAACTCATTTAATTCATAATTCACAATTCATAATTCATAATTTTTCGGCTGCAAGGGTGGAAAGCTACGAATTCATAATCCATAATTTTTCGGCTGCAAAGGGGAAGGCTACGGGCTATATCAATCGGTTTTGTGCGTAATCCATGTTCGATTTGCCCATGTTTCCCCTTCGATATGCGCATAGTTCCAGCTCGAATTGTGCTTGTTTACGGGATTACCGCTCGGTGGTAAAACGATTACCGCTCGGTGGTAAACAGATTACCGCTCGGTGGTAAACACATTACCACTCGGTGGTAAAACAGTAACAATCGATGAATGTCCCAGATGCCAATGGTATGGAAGTGAGTAATTGCCTGTAATCGTTGGTTTAATAACATAGGATTGCAGAGGACATGTGGCTGAAAAGAAGCGTAGAAAATAAAATGGTTCACTCGATATGTCGGGTGAACCATTTTATTTTCTGTTTACGGAGGATGAATCCGTTAGAACTATAATAATGTATGTAGCATTAATACCACTGAACGGCATTGCTGTATCCGCTGCGCTTGTCGTACTTCAAGGCGTCCATCAGCGTTGAGGCGTTGGCGCGGAACGAGAAGTTGTAGCTCGTATAAGGCTTCAGCACGACAGAACAACTCATGTTGAAGCAGTGGAGATCTCGTTGAAGCGAGGCCGTCGTCATTGACAAGGCGTGGTTGTCGAAGTCGTAGCCAGAAGAGAAGGAGATGTTCCAGCCGTCGGAGATGCGGATATTGCCGCTGACGTTGAGCGTTTGCGTGAACTTGTAAGGATAGCGCATGCTCTTGGTGTTGAACTTGCCGCTGGTGTTCTCGCGCATCGTTACGCCGTAGCCGAAGGTGAGCGACCAAGGCATTGAGAAGCGCATGTAGCCGTCGTCGTCGGTCTCGGCCTTGCTGCCGCCCGACTTCTTCTTTGCGCCGTGCTGCCCTTTGATGAGGTCCTCGTCGACGTTGCTCTCGATGTTGGTGTCTACGCCCTCATCGTCGTCGTTGTCATCGCTGTTCTTATTGTCGTCATCGTTGTTGCCGCCACCGAAGAGTTTTCTCAGCTTGTCGGGAGTCAGCGTGAACGAGATGTTCTGGCTCATACCCTGGAAACGGCCGAAGCGGCCTTTGCTGTACTCCGTGTGGTTGCCCACATAGGGATGTCCGTTGGCATCAAGTTCGTAGGCATAGGTGGCAAACACGGCATTGAGGTTGAAGGTATAGTTCTTCCACCATTTCAGTCTCAGGTTTGTCGACAGGTCGCTCCATCTGTGATAGCTCGCGGCGAAGTTGTAGCTCATCTGTGCGCCGAGCTCATCGATGATGCTGATTTTCTTGACGCCGGTAGAGTCCTTGTCGCTTCTGACTTTCATCTCGATGTTGTTGCTCACCTGCATGTTGATGCTTCCCGTCTTGCCTCTTCCCGGTACGCCATAAAGACTGTTGCGATAGGGACTGTATTCCACCAGCTCCACCGTGCCGTCGGCGTTGGTGCGCTGATAGGTCTCATAGTACTTGTTGCCGAAGTCGGGGGCGTAAGAGAAGCTGACCGTAGGCGTGAAGACGTGGCGGACAGCCATAATCTTGTCGCCGAAGATCTTGCGGTTGGGGATGTACATGCCATAGAACTTCGTGCTGGCACCGACGCTGGCGCTCCAGTTGTAGACGTTGTAGAAGCCGTTGGTAGTGTCTGTTACCACTGCTTGCGTGGCATCGTCCCACTGCATGTTCTCCTTGCTGAAATACATGCGGTCGGTGAAGTTGAATCCCAACGTCACGTTGATATATTTGGCCAGAGTGAAGTTCCCGTTGATAGGGATGTTGTGCTGGATGCCGTTGCGCCATTCCTTGGCCAGGTCGCTGTGGAGGATGTGATCCTCGGTGGTGGTGATAGAGTTGGACAGTTGTCCGGTGTAGCTCATCGAGATCTTCTCATACCAGCGCTCCTTTCCGACCATCTGTTTGCGGCGGAAGGGATAGAAGCGCGACACGTTGACGTTGAGGTCGGGCAGCGTCATGCTCAGCTCGTTAGTGCGCATGTTCTGCGACAGGTTGGCCGAAGAGCTCAAGGTTAGGCCCAGACTGGAGAAGCCCGTGCTCCAGCTCACGGATGATGTACGCGTACTCTGCGTCATCGTCTGCGGGTTGTACATGCTGTTGAGGTTGTTGCGCTCATAGCTCGACGTGGCGAAGTTGACGCTTGCCGACAGCGTGGAGTAAGGATTGGCCTTGGCGTCCTGACGGTGGCTCCACTGTATCTTGAAGCTTTCCTGCTCAGAATAGTCGGGCATACCCTTGTCGCCGGTCTTTGTGTCCTGATAACTGAAGTAGAACGAACCGCTGAACTTATACCTCTTATTATAGTTGGAGGCAGCCGATACGCCCCACGAGCCCTTGGTGTAGATTTCGCCCAGCAGCTTCAGGTCCCACTTGTCGCTCATGGCAAAATAGTATCCGCCGTCGCGCAGATAGAAACCGCGGTCGTTCTCGTCGCCATAGGTGGGCATGATGAATCCGGAGGAATAGTGCTTGGTGAAGGGAAAGAAGCCATAAGGAATGGCCAATGGCAACGGAACATCGGCCACAACGAGATAGGCAGGACCAAAGACGACGTCCTTGTTGGGACGAACTTTGGCTCGGCTCAGGGCAATATAGAAGTCGGGATGTTCCTTGTCGCAGGTGGTGTAGCGTCCGTGCTGCAGGTAGATGTCGCCGTTGTCCATACGTTTCGACAGCTGGCTGGTGATGTAGCCCTCCTGCTGTTCGGTCTTCACGTTGTTGATGAGTCCCTTCTTGCTCTTGAAGTTGAAGGCGATGGTGTCGCTCTGATAGGAGTCGTTGCCCATCTTGAAGACCGGCGTGCCCGATAGTGCTTTCTTGGCTGTGTCCATAACACCTGTGGCATGGACGATGCTGCTGTCGATACTGATAGCCACCTTCTCACTCGACAAGTCCATCCCTTCGTATTTCACGTCGGCCTTGCCGTAGAGGTGAACCATCTTGGTCGTGGCATCGTAGACCAGAGAGTCATCGGCCGTATAGTCTACGGGCATCTCGATGCTGTTTTTCTTCTGTTTGTTGAGCGAGTCGAGGTGGATGGAGTCGTCGACGGCTTTGTTGTGCAGCCAAACGGCTTTCTCCAGCGAGTCCATCTGTGTGGTGTCGTTGGGATTGCGTACGGAGTCAGCGGTTACAGCTTTACCCTTCACGCGGCGTTTCTGCGGCGATACCATATTGCCTGCCACAACAAAAATTGCAGCAGAGAGAAGTAGTATTATGAAGGCGAGGCGTCTCATTAAGATGCAAAGTTATAAAAAAGTTGATAGTAATCCCCTGACCGTTGGTTTTTTGTCGCTGATAGTTTCAATTTTTAACGTTTTCGGGTTCAAAGAGAGCTGTCCATTCTTTGAAGCGCTTAGCGCCGGCTTCGCCAAACTTGGCCACGCTTTTGAGAGCCTTGTCGTAGCTCTTCTCACGTTCGGGATGCGTCTTGCTGTAGAATTTGTCGGCATAGCAGATAAGCTTCTCTTCCAGAGTTTCCGGCAAGAAGTCCTGATGGGGCAGGGGAAGGTTCTGGCGGATGATCTCTTCTTTTGTGAGTCCGGCTCCGGTGTGGCGCTCGCACACGCGGGCGTGGCGCTCCAGTCCTTCCTCGCGAAGCATGGCGGCACCAATGCGGCCGTGGCAGATGTAAGGCTCGGTGCCGAAGCATTCAATGCCGGGAGCGTCGCAACGGCAAATGCCGATGTCGTGGAGCATGGCTGCTTCCTCTATAAAACGACGGTCCAATCCCAGTTCGGGATGGGCATCGCATATCTTCAGCGCGCGCTGGCAGACCAGACGGCTGTGGGTCATCAATATGTATCTTAGTTTATTGTCGTCGGGGTAATACCGGTCAATGATTTTCTGATAGTCCATTGCTTTGTAAACTTTTCTTTGGTGAAATCCATTGCAAAGGTACGACTATTATAAAAGAAGACAAAAAAAATCAGTGGAAATCAGGTAAGAATCCAACGGTTTGTGTTGTTCGATGCGCAATTCCATTCGGCAATAATAGCTGTTGCGCGTCGGATGTGTTGGGAGAATTCTGGTCGGATACGATGGGCAATGCGCTCAACTCCGGGAGAGTATGAATGCCTGTCCGCGTCAGATAAAGAGAGTCGGGAGAAGATTCTTACTGCGGGCAATAACCTCGCAGCAGAATCTTCTCCTGACTCTCAGTATTTTGGGTTCTATGCCAGTTCCAATTCCAATCCTTTTCGCAGGGTCTCGATGGCTGGATTCTCTTTTCTCATTTGGTCGAAGAGCTCGCGCTTGTTGAGCACCTTCTTCACTTCGCTGGCTTCGGCCAGCCTGAGCGAGAAGTGGATGTTGGCATTATGCAGTTCCTTGGCCAGTGTGGCGAGGATGCGGGCCTTAATGCCTTCCATCTGGTTGAGAAGAATCTCGTTCTCCACCACCACTTCTACATTCGGGAATTCCGTGATGTGGGGCGTCATATTCTTCATGCGCTGCGCCATACCAATCATTTCCTTGGGCATGCGGTTGCACATCGACAGCCACTGAAAGGAGAGTTGCTCCTCGTTGAAGTCGGCATTCTCTCCCTTGTTGGTCACTTGGGGCATGATGACCTGCTTCTTCTCCTGGGCACTGCGCCGGATGTCGTTGAAGGTCATGCCGATGTTGCCGAGCTTGAAAGCCGGTCGCTTGGTCTCGTTCTGCGCTTGCGGGGCCACCTCAACGTGGATTGTAGGCGCCGGAGAGGGCTTTGCCGTAGCGGCAGACTTGCTCCCCGGCTTATTCGCGCCAGCCACCTGCGGGACCGGCTTCACCTGAGAAGCGATTTTCTTGAACAGGTTTTTCAGACGCTTAGGGCTGCGCCCCGCACCCGCAGCCGCGTCGTCGGGCTGCGTAATCTGTGCTATCTCGATAAGCGTGAGTTCTACGAGCAATCGCTTGTTGGAACTGTTGCGATAGTTGACGTCGCATCGGTTGGCTATCTCCAGTGCCTTGTAGAGGAAAGAGGTGGGGCAGTTCTGTGCCTGCTGCTGGAAGCGCTGGCGCTGCGTGTCGCTCGTCTCGAGCAGGGGCAGCGTCTCCGGATTCTTCGCCATCAGCACATTGCGCATGTGTGCGGCCAGTCCGTTGATGATGCGGCCTCCGTCGAAGCCCTTGTTGATGATGTTGTTGAGCGTCACCATCAGTTCCGGAACGTTGTTTTTCAGCGAGAGATCCACCATCTTGAAATAGTTGTCCTCGTCGAGCACGTTGAGGTCCTGCAGCACCTTCTGATAAGTGATGTTGCCCTGGCAGAAACTGGCGGCCTGATCAAAGATGGAGAGCGCGTCGCGCATACCGCCGTCGGCTTTCTCGGCAATGAGCGTCAGTGCGGCGTCCTCGTAGGTGATGCCTTCTTTAGCGGCCACGTTCTTCAGGTGGTCTACCGTACCCTGCACGGTCATGCGCTCGAAGTCGTAGATCTGACAGCGGGAGAGAATCGTGGGCAGAATCTTTTGCTTCTCGGTTGTGGCAAGAATGAAGATGACGTGTGCTGGCGGTTCCTCAAGCGTCTTCAGAAAGGCATTGAAGGCGGCCTGAGAGAGCATGTGGACCTCGTCGATGATGAATACCTTGTAGCGTCCCGACTGTGGCGGAACGCGTGTCTGCAATATCAGGTCGCGGATGTCCTGAACAGAGTTGTTCGAGGCCGCGTCGAGTTCAAAGATGTTGAGCGACCGTCCCTCGTTGAAGGCCCTGCAGCTCTCGCACTCGTTGCAAGCCTCGCCGTCGGGGGTGAGGTTGGTGCAGTTGATGGCCTTGGCGAAGATTCGGGCGCAGGTGGTCTTACCCACGCCTCGCGGACCGCAGAAAAGGTAGGAATGAGCCAGTTTGCCGCTTTTGATGGTGTTCTTGAGCGTTGTGGTGAGGGCTTTCTGTCCCACCACACTGTCGAAAGTCATCGGGCGGTATTTTCTGGCTGATACGATGTATTCTCCCATAGTTGATTGATTGCTTTTTGCAAAGGTACTAAAAAAATAACAGAAACGCCGTAGAATCCGTAATTTTTGCTCTGCTCTTATTTGGGCTCGGCAGGAGACTCCGACAGTTGCTCTATCTTGTTGATGGCGTCTTGTTCGCCCACAATCCACAGCATGTCGCCGCTTTCAAACCTGTAGGTGGGTTCTATGGGCGTCAGGCTTTCCTTACCTTCTTCCAATCCGATGACCATACAGCCGTAGACATCGCGGATTCCACTCTCGCGCAGCGTCTTGCCGATAAAGGTGCATCCGCCTCGCAGTGTGATGCGGCGCAGCTTCATCTCGCGCTTTTCTATCTCCGGGTCGTCCGTAATGATCTCCGAGCGTATGGAGCGGTTGAGGTTGGCTAGCTGCGTATCGCTGCCGATGGCCTGGATCTTGTCGCCTGGGAAGAGAATGGCCGAGCCCGTTGGTATGTTGATGCGCTGTCCGCCACGCAGAATGCTGCTCACCTGCACCCCGAAGCGTGTGCGCAGTTCCAACTCCTTGAGCGACTTGCCGGCCCATTCCGAGCCTTCGGGAATCTGAAAGTCGCTGATGTGGAGGTCGCGGTCGAGGAGATGGCCCTCGAAGAGCGGACGCTTACGGCCGAGAACCTCAGCCTCGATGTCGCGTGAGCGTAGGTTCTGCACGAAGAGACGCTCCAGCCGGATGCTGCGTTTCTTCAACCGACGCGACATCACCATGAGCGCAATTGCTACGATGGCGAGCGTGATGACGATGGCATTGGCGAAGCGGGCAAGGTAATTGCAGATGTAGAAGAGAATGGAAGCGGCGATGAACAGTCGCACCAGAACGGTGAAAACGAGTGGCGGGCGGTTGAGATGACTCTGCGTCCACAACGTGCGGAACTCATCGCTGTGGTTGTTCTTCATCACGATGCTTCTCAGGAAGGGCGCAATCATGACCACGGTGATCAGTCCGGTGACGCCGTTGGCCCACCAGTGGGGCAGCAGCGTGCGAGAGAAGGGCAGGAAGAACGTCAGCATCATGGCCGTGACGGCTATGGCCAGGATGGTATAGATGAGCGTGTTGACCGTCATCTTGCGCAGCAACAGCTTCCAGAGATTCTGTTCCTGGGCAGTCTGCTGATGGGCTGTGCCCAAGTGATTGATGCGTCTCATCCAGCGGCGGGGCAGATGTCGCTCCAGCAATCCGTAGGCAGGCACGGCAGCGCGAATCATGTAGGGCGTGAGAAACGTCGTGATAACGCTCACGGCCACCACTACGGGATAGAGAAAGTTGCTGATGACGCCCAGACTCAGACCCAAGGAGGCGATGATGAAGGCAAACTCACCAATCTGCGTCAGCGAGAAACCGCATCGCATTGACGTCTTCAGCGTCTGACCGCTGAGCATGAACCCCGCCGTGCCGAAGATGCACTGGCCGATGATGATGGCCAAGACGATGCAGAGAATAGGTCCGGCATAGCTGACGATGATTTGTGGGTCGACGAGCATACCTACGGAAATGAAGAAGATGGTGCCGAAAAGATTCTTCACGGGCTCAGTGATACGGATGATGCGCTCCGCCTCTACAGTCTCGGCAATGATGCTGCCCATCACGAAGGCTCCGAACGCAGAGCTGAATCCTACGGCCGTAGAGATTTCGGCCATCATGCAGCATAGTCCCAGCGAGACAATCAGCAGCGTCTCATCGGTCATCAGCTTGCGGGTGGAGCGGAAGAATGTGGGGATGATAAACAGTCCGACGACAAACCACAGAACGAGGAAGAAACCAATCTTCAGCAGCGAGCCGAGCATTTCGTCGCCCGCACTGCTGTTGCCGCTGGCCACAGCGCTCAACATGACCATCATCACCACGCCGAGGATGTCCTCAAGAATCAGGGTTGACATGACCAGACCGGCGAACCGTTGCTGACTCAGTCCCATGTCGTCGAATGCCTTATAGATAATGGTTGTGGAACTCATGGCCAGCATTCCGCCGAGGAAGATGCAGTCCATGCGCCCCCAATGGAAGGCGTGACCCACCATCATGCCTATCGATACCATGCAGAACACGATGGTCAGCGTGGAGATAACTGGCGCCATGCCCATCTTCAGAATCTTCTTGATGGAGAAATCGAGTCCCAGAGAGAACATCAGGAACATCACGCCGATGTCGGCCCACGTCTGGATGTCAGTCTTGTCGATGACCGACATCAGATAGGGCATGTGGGGCGAGACGAGAAAGCCCGCAACGATATAGCCCAGTACGAGGGGCTGCTTGAGTTTCTTGAAGAGCAAGGTGACGATGCCTGCAACAAACAGAATGAGGGCAAGGTCCTTGATGAGGTTGGGAAGATTCTCCATATATAATTAATGTATAGACGTATGGGCAATTCGGGCGCTACGTCATTGGGTCGGGTGAAGTATTAAAAAACGGGTATGGATTCTTGCTGTATTATATGCAATAATATAATCCCCTGCTTCCTTCGGGGAAAATTCGGGAAGCAGGGGATATCCTTCGTGATGCATTAATCGTTGTATTCAGCCGTGATGGCGCAGATGTTGACAATCACGTCGACAGCCTTGTTCATCACCTGGATAGATACGAACTCATAGGGACCGTGGAAGTTGACGCCGCCGGCAAAGATGTTGGGGCAGGGGAGTCCGCGGAAGGAGAGTTGTGCTCCGTCGGTACCGCCACGAATGGGCTCCACCTTCGGCTTCACGCCGCTCTTCTCCATGGCCTTCAGCACGATGTCGATGACGTGCATGTTGGGGTCGATCTTCTCCTTCATGTTGTAGTACTGGTCGCGAAGCTCTACGCTGACCGTTCCCTCGCCATACTTCTCGTTCATCTTCTTGGCGATGTCGGCGATGAAGCGCTTGCGGTTCTCAAACTTCTCGCGGTCGTGGTCGCGGATGATGTAGTCGAGTTTGGCTTCCTCGCAACGGCTCTCGATGCCCAGAAGATGATAGAATCCCTGATATCCCTCGGTGGTTTCGGGAATGTCGGTCTCCGGGATGTAGTTGTTGAACTCGCAGGCCAGTCGGCTGGCGTTCACCATCTTGCCTTTGGCGTAGCCGGTATGAACGCTGACGCCCTTGATTCTGACGCGTGCGGCTGCAGCGTTGAAGTTTTCGTATTCGAGGTCGCCGATGTCGCCGCCGTCCATGGTGTAGGCCCAGTCGCAGCCGAACTTCTCGACGTCGAAGTGGTGGGCGCCCATGCCGATCTCCTCATCGGGATTGAAACCAACGCGGATGTCGCCGTGCTTGATCTCGTCGTGGTCGCGCAGATAGCACATGGCCTGAACGATTTCGGCGATGCCGGCTTTGTCGTCGGCGCCGAGAAGAGTCGTACCGTCGGTGACGATGATGTCTTCGCCTTTGTGGGCCAAGAGCTCAGGGAACTTCTTGGGTGAGGAGATGATGCCCGGAGAGAGCTCGATGTCGCCACCGTCGTAGTTCTTCACGATGCGTGCCTTGATGTCCTTACCGCTGGCATCGAGGGCTGTGTCGTAGTGAGAGATGAAGCCGATGGTTGGCGTCTCCTTCTTCGTGTTCGAAGGCAAGGTTGCATAGATATAGCCCATGTCGTCCATCTCCACGTCTTTGAGTCCTTCTTTTTCCAGTTCCTCCTTGAGGTAACGGGCAAAGATGAGCTGTTTGGGAGTACTGGGGACAGTCTTGGAGTCCTCCGCCGACTGGGTGTCGAACTTCGTGTAATTGATAAATCTTTCTGTTATATCCATTTATGGTAGTATAATTTAGTGTTCAACCGCAAAGTTAGTGCAAATAGAGCGAAAAACAAAATAAGCTAAGCTTTTTTTGAATGATTCACATTTTCTGCATGCTCTTATCTCACTTCCACTTTCTCTATCCGGTACATAGCCGGCGCAATGGGACTGTCGCAGCCCTCCAGTGGCGGCATGGCCTTCTGGTTGGGCGTGTTGCGGTCGGGCTTGTCGCGGTAGAGTCCCGTACGGATACTGAGCCGCTCCACATCGTTCACGGCATGAAGAGCGTCGAAGGTGGCCCCGCCGATACTCACCTTCCCGTCGTTGTAGTTGAAGCTGAGCAGGAACGGCTGTTCCAGGTTGTAGCCTCCTACGGTCTTGCCGTTGTAGGTGATATGGCCACGATGCAGCTGCAGGCTCACGGCTCTGGTGCCATGCCGGTCGGTGACGTCGATCTCGAGAGGGTCGTCGTTTTCCTTGTCCACGGTCATGCGGATGCTTATCGAGGCTTTCTTTGCGGTCTGGAACACGCGGATGGCACGGGCATAATCGTATCTGTCGCTGTCGGCGAGACAGAGTTGGTGGTTCTCGTTCACCCATACAGGGCACCATTCCGGACGGTAGATATTCCAGTTGGGTACGGGCGCGTTGGCGCTGACCTTGCTGAAGTCGTCGTCGACGGGACCCCTCCATGTCGTCTTGACGGGCACGGGCACACGGCTCACCCAGATGTCCTCTTTGTTGACGCTGTAGGTGAGCCACATGTTGGAGTCGTCGGGCTGGCTCTCGCCCTCGGTGATACCTCTTACATAGCAGGGGCCGAAGTCCTTGTTCTCTCCCATGAAGCGGCGTGGCGGCACCTCACCATGAACGACGCACATAGAATCGAAGCGAATGCCGTCGTCGCTCGTGATGACGATCAGCGGATAACGGTAGGGCTGGGTCTCAATGGGATTGTAGCAGATGGCGTAGCGGCCGTCGCGCGTGCGCTGTCCCCATTCTTTTCCGCCGGCCATGATGAGCGACGGACATCTCACGGGCGTTGACCACGATTGTCCCTCGTCGGCCGACAGGGCTGCGTAGGACCACTTCCAGAGTGCAACCACCTTGCCGTCACGGCGGTGGAAGTAGGATGTGGCCTGAACGGTGTTGATGGAGTCCTTCAGCGTATAGAAGCCGTCCAGTCCGCGGTCTTCGTCAATCCACTGCAGAGTCTTCAGACGGTCGTGGAGCAGAGCCTCGCAGGCTGCCTTGAAGGCTTTGTCCTTCGAGCGGGTATAGAACGGATAGGACGTGTTGCTCTCATTCCAGGAGGTATGCGACGAATAGCGGATGAAGTAGATGGGGCCGAGTGTGCCGTCAGTTTTCACTTCTCTCACCACGCGGCCTATGCCTCCCTCCTTGAAGGGATTGTAGCTGTGGCCATAGAAGCCGACGATGAGCAGCTTGCCGTTGGGAGCCGTATAGAATCCCATTCGTTGGTGCATGATGTAGCCATAATAGCCCTTGGGGAAGCCGACGCCCTTCGGTGCCTTATATTCAGGGAAAGCAATCTGCGGCTTGCCCCAGTGGCGTCCGTCGGTCGAGGTTACGTAGAGGGTGTGGCCTGGGGGCTGCTGCTCATCCTTCGGGTTGGAGAGATATTCCAGATAGAAGCGGCCGTGCCAGTAGGTCAGGTTGGGCGCGTGGTTATAGGTCCAGCCGAATCCCTCGGCCCGTTGGGGGGAGGTGCGGTTGGCTCTTGTCACTTGTATGTTTTCCGTACCGATGGCATAGCGGAATCCACCGTCGTGCAGGCGGGGATTGCATATCTCTCCTCCCGTGTAGGCCACCGGCTCTGATGCCGTGCCGGTTTGGGCCTGTCCGGCAGAGCTTACCATCAGCAGGAGTGCCGCTAATGTGATGTTTGATTTCCAGTTCATGAGTATAAGTTTATATGTTGGTCATTGTTGTCTGTGGATAGGGGGCGTTCGCTTTAGAAGTGATAAGTCAGTCCCAGTTTCACTTCAAAGGTCTTGGCCCTTACGTCGGGATGATAGGAGTAGCGGGTGTGGCGGAAGAAATAGGAGGTTGCGGCCGAAGCACTGAGCGGTCCTCTGAAGTCGAACTCCCACATCGTGGTGAACTCACCCAGCTCGGCATTGCCCTTGTCGCCCTGAGCGTTGAGGTAGAGCGGGTTGATGGTGGCCAGGTCCTTGCCCTCGTAGCCTTTCCAGGTGAAGATGCGGTAGTAGTTGCCCTTGACGATGAATCGTCCGAAGTTGCGGAATTCCAGATGGGTCTTGGTCTTGATGCTGAATCCCGAGCCCATGTTGTAGTCGCGGTCGATCACGTTGTAGTAGTCGCTCTTGGTACCGCCGAGCAGGATGCCGCTGAGGAAGATGCGCTGCTCCAGCTTCTGCAGCGAGCCCACCTGCGGGAAGCGCAGGATGACGCCGGGACCGAAGGCTGCGGCCTCCGAGATGCGGTAGGGGGTGAGCGACGTTCCGTTCTTCACCGGTTTGGAATCATAATAGTTGAGTCCACTTTAAAAAGTCGGCACCCCTTTCAATCTAAAAGTTTACGCTCCAAAAGCCTTCTTGTTAGGCTGATAGGTTTCAAATCATAACATTTTTGAGGTAGGGGCCTCAAAAAACGGACTTTTTAAAGGGGACTCATAGTTGAAGTGCTGGAAGATTCCGGTCTCCACCTCGAGCTTGTGTCGGGTCTCTATGCTCCGTCCCCACAGGCGTCCGAGAAGATGCAAGCGGTTGATGAGTGGCTGGTTGGCCGACATACCGAACGTCACCTCCATATAGAAGAAGTCGTAGGGCTTGGTGTTCTCGGGATTCATCACGTCGCCATACTCGAGAAACAGATTTACGTAGGGATTGAACTCACCGCGGAACAGTCCGCCATCGTCGCTCAGATAGCGTGTACCCACCGACATCGAGAAGTCTATGGGCAGGTTCTGACGGTCGTAGTAGTAAGGATGCTGATTGTCTATGCGCCAGGCGTCGCCTTTCACGATGCGGTTGAAGCCGCCCATGGGGTTGACGATTGTCGCTGCGGCCTCACGCAGAAAACGCCTGAAGCCATGGGCCGAATTGTTGAGGATGAGTTCACTGATGCGGTGGGTCACCTCGCCAATGGCGATACCGCCAAACGTGGTGGCCAGAACGTCGTTGATGGCTGGTGGTTCCACCTCGCCACAGAACTCCCACATCAGGCTGCCGCCCAGCGAGTAAGGGGCGCTCTCCCAGAACGACAGACCGTTGGAGCGGGCTGAGTTGAAGTACAGATTGCCGTGATAGGGATGGGCGAAAAGGTTGGTGGAGAACTGGTCGTTGTCCCAGACGAAGGCATTGCGCCAGTTGCGAGCGATGTCCTTGAAGTGAACCTGGGCAAAATCCTCATTCATGATGAAACGGTCGAAGCAGTGGACGAAGACGTTGATGCCCGTTGCCTCGGCGGCTGCCAGCCAGTAGTTCTTGTATCCATTGTTCCAGAGGGCGATGATGCTGTCCGACGGCGACACATTGCGGCGGGTCTTCGGAGCCAGAATGTCGTAGTTCGACTGTCGGTGGTTCCAGTGGATGGCGATGCCAGCCTGGGCGATGAACTCGTTCTTATACTTGCGATGATGGCCGTAGTAGCGCGTGTCGCCATAGCCCAGCGAAGCGAATACGCCCAACGAGCGGTTGATGGTGTAGTCGACGTTGGCGTGCACTTGCAGCGAGTAGAGCCGTTCGGGCTTGGTGCGGCTGTTCTCCTCGAAGGTCTCGATGTGGTAATAGCCAACGTCGCCGCTCAGTGACCACCGCGGCGAGAGCTGGAAGTACTGTCCGAGCCGGTAGAAGAGTGCGCCCGAGAATCGCTTGTCCAGTCCCATGTAGTGGGTGCCGGCGCCGATGATGCTGTAGGTGGAGCGGTTGCGGAAGCGCACGGCGCCATTGAAGATAGAACTTGTACCCAAGTAGGCCAGCAGGTCTATCTTGGTCTTAGGGTTGATATTGATGAGGCCAATCTTGTGGGCTGTGGTGTCGCGCGAGTAGTTGAAGACGCCCAACTGCCAGCCTTTGGTGTGCTGTGCGGCTACATTGATGAATCCCGTCTGCCATCCGTCGAGGGTGTCGGCATAGTTGTAGCCGCTCAGTTGCAGTCCTTTCATGCGTCCTGCCGACACGTTGACGAGGGCCGACAGCTGTACGCCATGGTCTACTCCGTTGGCCACATTGGCACCACCGGCGAGCTGCAAGCCGCTGACGGGCTGGGCAGCGATGTTCATGATGCCGGCCATTTGCATTCCCTTGAGCTGTGTGGCATAGTTGGTAAACGCAGCAACTTGCAATCCGCGTGTTGTCTCCCCGACGATGTTGCCCGTGCCCGAGAGTTGCAGACCGCGCATGTCGCCTTTCGTGCGTGTTCCAAACAGACCGATGTTCACACCTCGCATGTCATTGTTGACGTTGGCGGTGAACAGTCCCAACTGTACTCCGCGCAGCGAATCAACACTGCCTGACAGTCCGATGTTGAACCGCGAGACGAGCAATGAGTCTGCGCTGTGGTGGTTGCAACCGATGGCTACATTGTGCCGGTGCCAATAGTGGGGGCTTTGTCCCCATGCTGAGAGCGTCGACAACATGAGAACGATGCAGGGCAGAACGTGTATGCGATATTTCATAAGCGGTGATGTCTTTGTTTTTATTTGCAAAAATACAATAATTTTTTAGATTTCAAACGCCCAGTGCCAATTAATCGTGATGTATGGCTATTGTGAAACATTTAAGGCTGGTTCTATAAATTAGGTCGTGGCGGATTCTGCAAGATGTCGGAGATCAAAGCGTAAGTTGAAGAGGGAGTGTAGCGGGCTACACGACCGATGAGACTTGACGTTTTGAGACCGACAGATGCAGAAGACGACCGAAACAACTTTATACCATTCTCTGTAAGTTCCATAAACCTAATTTTTAGAACCAGCCTAAGTTATAGTTCATTCGTCAGTCGGCCACAAGCGGACGGAGCGTAGAGGTTTTGGGGCGTACGGGATAATATCCGTGTTTTGGGAAGGTATCTGTTGAGTTTCCGTCTGCTATCGGGTATATTGTGGCCTGCCGACTATCAAGTAAGTATTCATGCTGACAATTGAGAGCAGATCTGCTGACAGTTGAGAGCAGATCTGCTGACAGCTGTCAGCAGATCTGTCGACAGCTGTCAGCAGATCTGTCGACAGCTGTCAGCAACCATCAGTTATCGGTATTCTGGCTAACTGTGGATTGATATAGAGGCTATAACAAACCTCAACAAAGCTTTGTGATTAACGCAATCCACTTCGTAGGTAGGCTCATGCGGGGTTAGTTGCAGCTTTACATAAGTCTCTGTCAGATAAAATAATGATGTGGTACGGAAAATATCTACAGCTTCTGAAGCAATATAGCGGCTTTTTTGTAATTTTGCGCTAAAAACTAAAGCCATGAGTAATAGAGTGTTTTTCTGCCCTAAGAGCAAATTTTTCCATAGTCGTATGAGGCTGGATTCCGATAATATAAGGAATCTCCCTGTCACAGGCTTATGGAGAGCGGTTTTGATTGTGGCGGTTCTTGTCTTGAATAGTGGTCTTGGCGTTCAGGCACAGACAGCCACTCCCCGCCATAGCTCACGCATTGCCCGTCGGCTTGCCTTGGCCGACAGTCTCAGGCTGGAGATGCGAAAGGCTGCCGACGAGGGACGGCTGCTGCAGTGGGGCGACAGCATTCTGCGCGCCAAAATGAATAGGGGAGAAATCGACTCTGCAAAATTTGAGCGATTGCACCGTCGCCTGCAAAAGGTTGACCGCCGGCTCCATCATGGCGATCAACTGCTGCAAGAGAGGTATAAGCGTGCTAACTTCGACACACTCTATATAGCCAGGCCCGACGGGCGCTGGACCATCAAGTTGCGGGGAAATCTCTCGGGAGCGATGCTCAAGTTTGAGGGCTCTGACGACGGTACGCCCTTCAACGGTAAACTCAAGGCCGACTACCGGGGCACGATGAGTGTTGCCGTGGCCTATCTTGGCATTGCTGCGGGAGTTGCCATCAATCCCGCCAAACTTGCGGGCCGAAGCAAAGACAATGAATTCAATCTCAACTCCTACAGCAATGCTTTCGGCTTCGACGTGGTCTATCTTTCCTCAAAAACTTATCGGGGGCATGCCACTTCGGGCAACATTATCTCTTATATAAAGAAAGGTCAGGTAAAACAGCAGGCCGTCAACCTTAACGGTTATTACGTCTTCAACCACAGACGATTCTCGTTTCCCGCTGCCTTCAGCCAGAGCTATGTTCAGCGGAGCAGTGCGGGGAGCGTGATGGTCGGGCTGAGCTTTGACGGTCAGCAGACTGATGTAGCCAACTATCTTCAAACTGGCAGCAACGCACGGCTGCGCATCGTTGAATTGGGCATCGGTGTAGGCTACGGCTACAATCTGGTGCTGGGCCGCCATTGGCTGTTCCATCTCTCGACACTGCCCACGATGGACGTTCTCATCAAGTCGAAGATCACGGCTGGCGGCAGCAGAGTGGATATGGGCTACCACTTTCCCAGCGTCATCATTACCGGCCGTGGGGCAGCCGTATACTCCTGGCGCAACAAGTTCGTGGGACTGACCATGGTCTACAACACTTCGCCCACGGGCGACCGCGACAAACTCTACGTCAACCGGGAGAAATTCCGCCTGCGTCTTTTTTATGGATTCCGCTTCTGAGCGTTCTCCCTTTATCCTTCGCGGCAGAAGTCGAGGGCCTCTTTGATTTCCTCCTCGCTCACGCTCTGGTCGAGACGCAGACGTCCAATGCCAGCCAATAGGGTGGTGATGATTTGTCCGTCGTGATTCTTCTTGTCGTGGCGCATGAAGTCGATGAGCTCATCGTAGTTGTCGCAAGTGAAGGATAGCATTCCGTAATACTCGCGGATAAAGTTGACCGTCTGGCGCAACTGGTCGGCCGGGAATTGGAATCTCACCGATGAGAGATAGAGCTCGGCCACGAGACCGTAGGCCACAGCGTAGCCGTGAAGGATGGGGTCGGAGTCGTGCTTCAAAGAGAATTCCTCGAAAGCATGACCAAACGTATGGCCCAAGTTGAGCGCCTTGCGCAGTCCGTGTTCCTTCGGGTCGGACTTGACGATGCGCTGCTTCACCTTTACAGACTTCATCACCAGCTTCGAGAGCGCCTCCCAATTGGGATTGGAGAGGTCGAAATTCAACATTTCGGCCCAGGTCTTTTCCGTGTCGATGAGTCCGTGCTTGAGCATTTCGGCATAACCCGACAGGAGATTCTTCTGGTCAAGCGTCTTCAGGAATGGGGTGTTGAAGATGACGCAGTGGGCATTGTTGAATACGCCCACTTCGTTTTTCAGACCGTTGAAGTTGATGCCTGTCTTTCCGCCCACGCTGGCGTCGACCATTGCGAGCAGCGTTGTCGGGATGTTGATGAAGTCGATGCCGCGCTTGAAGGTGGATGCGGCAAAACCGCCTAGGTCGGTCACCATTCCTCCTCCAAGATTGATGAGCAGGGAATGACGGGTGGCATGGCCGGCTTCAAGCTGTTCCCAGACATGCATCAGCGATTGGATGTCTTTATGGCTGTCGCCCGACGGAATCTTGATGACGGTGGCATTGCGCAGCACAAGGAAATCGCTGATGGATGGCCAGCAGAATTTCTCTGTATTGTCGTCGGTGAGGATAAAAATGGATTCGTGCTCACATTCTGAGATGGCCTCGGTGAGGGTCAATTCCAGGCTATTGGTATTTATAATCTTCTGCTCCATAACATATACGTTTCTTACAAATTTAGCAATAATTTAGCTGTTGTGCGGTTAATTGACTTGTAAATTAAAACAATTTAAGACTCCAGACTCAAAAATTGCTCATTCCTCCCTGCAGGTGTGCATTTGTTCTTGTGTTGTTTTTCATCCGCAGATTTTCCGCTTACCCTATTCTTAACCCCACGATAGTGCAGGCCCCATGGAGAACTACAGTCGTTGGCTTTTGAAAACAACTGATAGACTGGTAGAAAACCGTGGTTTGTTGAAGAGACCGTCAAAAAGCAGGATAGAAGATTAAACGAATATTGCGGGATTTCGTCATAAAGACGTATTCAAAAAACAAACAGATGAAAAAATTTTTATTCACCCTGCTCTTCGCTCTTGTGTCGGTGACTGGTGTGTTGGCACAAACGCGAACGGTGAAAGGTGTGCTTGTAGACCGCGACACTAAGGAACCTATACCTTATATAACCGTGCAGCTGCTGAAGCAAGACTCAACCTTTGTCGGCGGTATGACGACAAAGGACGACGGTACTTTCACCCTTCAGGCTCCCGAGAATGGCAATTACCTGATTCGCTTTACAGGCGTTGGCTATGAGAAAACCTTGAAGCGACTGAAAATCAGTGACCATCAAGACCTCGATATGGGCAATGTCGTGATGAACGGCGAGACTGTCATGCTGAAAGGGGCCGTCGTCACGGCACAGGCATTGAAGGTGACCATGAAGGCGGATACCTTTGTCTATAACAGTTCTGCCTACCGTACACCGGAGGGTTCTACGATAGAGGAACTCGTGAAGCGTCTGCCTGGAGCTCAGGTCGACGACGACGGAAAGATCACCATCAACGGCAAGGAGGTGAAGAAAATTCTTGTTGACGGTAAGGAATTCTTTACCGACGACACGAAGACTACACTCAAGAATCTCCCCACAAGCATCGTGCAGACCGTGAAGGCCTACGACCAGAAGAGCGACCTGACACGCGTCACCGGTATTGACGATGGCAACGAAGAGACTGTTCTCGACTTCGGATTGAAGAAGGGAATGAACAAGGGTATGTTTTCTAACATCGATCTGGGTATAGGCAGCAAGAGCCGATATTCGGAAAAGATTATGGCTGCCTACTTTAAAGATAAGTGGCGCGTAATGGGCTTCGGCAACTTCAACAACGTCAACGATATGGGCTTCGGCGGCCGTGGCGGCATGTTCGGCCGTGGCCGCACCGGACTCACGGCGGCCAAGATGACGGGTGTGAACGTGAACTATGAAGACAAGGGAAAGCTGAAGGTGAACGGAATGGTGAGATGGAACCACAGCGACAACGATACGCATTCGACTTCTTCCACTGAGAATTACATATCCTCTGTGGGTGCCTTCTCAAACAGCAACTCACAGAGCTACACAAGGGAGAACCGATGGAATGCTCGCTTCCGTATAGAGTGGACGCCCGACACGCTGACCAATATTCTTTTCCGTCCGCGCGTAAGCTGGACCAAGAAAGATGGACTCTCGCTCGGACAAAGCGCCAGCTACAACGACGATCCTTATAAGTATGTTGACAATCCTCTTTCAGACCAAAGCATTGCCCTGCTCAATGAGGATTCGCTCATGGTGAACATGCGCAAGCAGATGAGCATGAGCTACAGCGAGTCGAAAACGGTGGGAGGCCGCTTGCAGATCAACCGCAAGCTCAGCCAGTCGGGACGCAACATCACCCTCGTCTCCGAGGCCAGCTATACAGATACGAAGAATACAGCCCTCTCGACCAACAATGTACATCTCTTCCTCTTGCGTAACGTGCTGGGGCAGGACTCCACTTATCAGACCAACCGCTACAACCTCACCCCGACGAAGAACTGGAACTACTCGGTGGAGCTGACCTATTCTGAGCCGTTGTGGAAGTACACCTTCCTGCAGTTTATCTATGGTTTCGAATATGGCTACAACAAGAGCGAGCGGTCGACTTACGACTTCTCCAATCTTGGCGAGAACTATTTCGATGCCCTCACGCCGAAATACCGCACGTGGGACAACTATCTCAACACCCTCACCAATCCTCTCGACAGCTACTACGAACAGTCGCTGAGCCGCTATGCGCAATACAAGACCTACACCCACGACCTGGAAGTGATGTTCCGCATGGTGAAACCTAAGTTCAACTTCAACGTGGGCGTGATGGTGAAGCCGCAGATGACGAAGTTCATGCAGGACTATCAGGGCGTGAAGGTCGACACCGTGCGCCACGTGACCAACTTCTCGCCGACACTGGATTTCCACTACCGCTTCTCCAAGCAGAGCAACCTGCGCATCAACTACCGTGGCACTACGACGCAGCCTTCAATGACCGACCTGCTCGACATCACCGACGATAGTGACCCGCTCAACATCACCAAGGGTAATCCTGGCTTGAAGCCCGCCTTCACCCAGTCGCTGCGCCTGTTCTACAACAATAACAATGTGAACCACTACCAGCAGGTGTGGGCCACATGGATGGGATTCAACACCACGAGCAACAGCATCAGCAATATGGTGACCTACGACCCGACGACCGGCGGACGCACTTCGCAGCCGCAGAATATCAACGGTCAATGGAACGTCGACGGAGGACTGATGTTCAACACAGCGCTCGACTCTGCCGGCTACTGGAACGTCAACACCGGAACCATGCTGGGCTATCAGAACTATGTGGGCTATGTCAACCTCGACCGCAGCGCAACGGCACAGAAGAACAACACCCGCGATTTCACCGTCAACGAACGTCTGGCTGGCAGCTATCGCAACACGTGGTTGGAGGTTGAGCTCGACGGCAATCTTACTTATCGCCACTCACGCAACGACCTGCAAACTACAAGCAATAGCGACGTGTGGCAGTTCGCCTACGGAGTCAACCTCAGCATGACGGCGCCTTGGGGGACAGCTCTCTCGACAGATATTCATGAGAACAGCCGTCGTGGTTATTCGGATGCGTCGCTCAACACCAACGAGCTGATATGGAACGTGCAGCTCTCGCAGAGCTTCCTCCGCGGTAAGCCGCTGACGCTGAGCGTTCAGCTCTACGACCTGCTCAACAAGCAGAGCAACTTCTCGCGCACCATCTCGGCCATGCAGCGCAGCGATACGGAATACAATGCCATCAACAGCTACGTGATGGTGCATGCCATCTATCGTCTGAACCTGTTTGGTGGTAAGGAAGCCAGAGACAACATGCGCAATGGCCGTCCCGACTTCAATCATCCCGGTATGCGCGGTCCTGGTCCAGGTGGTCCTGGTCCCGGTCCAAGAGGACACTTCGGTGGATTTGGCGGAATATAAAGTGGATTTGACAGAATATAGAACAGAAAAAACGCTGGAACAACTTCTAAAGTCGTTCCAGCGTTTTTTCGATTACTTCAGGAAAGTATTTCATCTCGAGCTGATGCTCTTTGGCGGCTATGTCGTCGGCCGTGTCAGAGGGAAGAATGGGCGTTCGGAATTGGGCGATAATCTCGCCGCCGTCTATCTCTTTGGACACCCAGTGGACGGTCATTCCCGTCTCACTCTCGCCTGCAGCTTTCACAGCCTCGTGTACATGGTGGCCCCACATTCCCTTTCCGCCGAACTTGGGCAGTAGGGCAGGGTGGAGGTTGATCATGCGGTGAGGGTAGGCCTCTATCATGTAGTCGGGAATGAAGAGCAGGAAACCCGCCAGCACGATGAAGTCGACATCGTGGCGCTGAAGGAGCGGAAGCATGACGTTCGGGGCGTTGAATTCCTGCCGGTTCACCACCGTCGTCTCCACGCCCAACCGCTGGGCGCGTACCAAAGCGAAGGCGTCGGCCCGGTTGCTCACCACCAAGCGGACATCGGCCGACTTCTTGTCGGCAAAATAGCGGATGATGTTCTCGCAGTTGCTGCCGTTGCCTGAGACAAAAATAGCCAAGTGATGCATAGGCCTTACTCCTCCTCTTCGCTGTCGTCGTCATCATCGAAGCCGAACATGGCGGGCTCGATGAAGGCGTCGAGTGCACGCCGCTCTTTCTTCGTGGGGCGGCCTGTGCCACGTGCCCTGTTGATGAAACCGCTAATGCGGCTCATCTCCAGCAGTTCGTATTGCTGCGGGGCGGTGACGTTCTCGTATACTTGCGGGAGGAGCTTTGCGCCCACACGCTGTTCAATGCAGTCTATGACGCGGAAAGAATAAGTGATGGGCGGTTTCTTCACGTTGATCACTTCTCCCCGCTTGATCACATGGGAAGGCTTCACGTTGACGCCGCCGATGGTCACCCTGCCGTTCTTGCAGGCGTCAGCGGCGATGCTGCGCGTCTTGAATACGCGTGCGGCCCAAAGCCATCTGTCTATTCTTGCGCTGTCTGCCATTATTTCTTTCCTAATTTGTTGTACTGGTTCATGGTGGCGTCAATGCCCTGAAGCACGAAGCTCTCAATGATCTCGCCGCCAAGCTCAAGCGTGGGCTGGAGCGTCTTCATGTCCTCTTCGCTGTAGTGGCCCAGCACCCAGTCGATCTGTCCGCCACGCGGGTAGGTGTTGCCTATTCCCACCCTGAGTCGGGCGAAGTTCTCGCCGATGAGCTGAATGATGTGGCCCAAGCCGTTGTGGCCTCCATTGCTTCCCGACTTGCGCAGCCTGAAAGCGCCCAAGGGCAAAGCCACGTCGTCGCTGATGACGAGCAGCCGGCTTTGGTCGATGTTTTCCTTGTCGAGCCAGTAGCGCACAGCGTTGCCGCTGAGGTTCATGAAGGTCGTCGGCTTCAGCAGGAACACCTTACGGCCACGGATGCTCGTTTGGGCAATGAAGCCGTAACGCTTGTCCTCAAAATGAATATTGGACGCCTTTGCAAAAGCGTCCAATACCATAAATCCTGTATTGTGGCGGGTTCCGGCGTATTCGTCACCAGGGTTTCCCAACCCACAAATCAAAAACTTGTCCATAATTACTCAGCTGCGGCGGCAGTGTCGGTTGCAGCAGCATCAGCATCTTCGGTGGTTGCGGCAGCTGTGGCAGCCTGACGGGTCATCTTCACAGAGCAGACGACGACATCCTTCGGAGTGGCGAGCTCAAGACCTTCGAATGAGAGCTGACCAACCTTGATGCTCTTGCCAAGCTTCAAGCTGGTAACGTCGATATCGAGGTGCTCGGGAATCTGCTGGTAGGGAGCGGTGACATTGATCTTGCGGATAGAGAGGTTCATACGACCACCGTCGCGAACACCCTGAGCCAGACCAACGAGCTTCACAGGGATGCCGATGGTGATAGGCTTGGTATCGTTCACCTCATAGAAGTCAACGTGCAGCAGCGCGTCGCTCACGGGGTGGAACTGCAGTTCCTTCAGGATAGCTGTGTGATGCTCGCCGTCGATGTCGAGGTTGATCACATAGATGTGGGGAGTGTAGACAAGCTTGCGAAGCTCGCTCATAGGAATGGCGAAAGCCATAGCAACGGGCTTGCCGTTCTCATCTTTCTTCTCACCATACAGGTTGCAGGGAACGAGTCCCTCCTTACGCAATGCTCTAGAAGCTTTCTTTCCAAGGTCTGTACGCTTCTGACCTGTAACATTAATCTCTTTCATTTTGTGTTACTCTAAATTAAGTTGATAATTTGTTGCCTTAATTCGCCATCACACGAGACGTGCGCTCACGAAAAGCGGTGCAAAGTTACCACTTTTCCACCAAACGGCAAAGATTAATCAAAAAAAACTTTATTTTAAGTGATATTTCTTGTGCGGATAAGGAAAAATTTCTAAATTTGCAGAGAATATTTACAATCAAGTTAAAGCCAGGTATGATTAACAGGGAATTAATACGTATTAAGATCGTTCAGTTAACCTATGCATACTATCAAAACGGGAAAGATTTGCCCCAGGCTGAGAAAGAGTTGTTTTTCAGTCTTTCGAAGGCTTATCATCTTTACAACTATCTTCTCCAATTGATAGTCGCCGTCACTCAAGAGGAGCGCCGCAGAGTGGAGGTGTTGGGCAAGCGTGCCGAAAGAGAAGGAACAGAGAAACCTTCAACAAAATTCTGTGAAAACAAGTTCGCCGTTCAGCTCGAATCCAACAAGATGCTGCGTGAGTTTATCGAGAGCCAGAAGTATACATGGGATGACGATGTGGAATTCGTCAGAAAACTTTCTGACCAGATAGAGCAGAGCCAGACTTATAAAGACTACATGGCCGACGAGGCTGATGACTACGAGACCGACCGGGAGGTTTGGCGCAAGCTATATCGACAGCTCATTCAGGATAACGAGGAACTTGACAGCGTGCTGGAAGAGAAGAGTCTCTACTGGAACGACGACAAGTTCATCGTCGACACCTTCGTGCTGAAGACCATCAAGCGTTTTGATCCCGCCAACAAGGCCGACCAGGAGTTGCTTCCCGAGTTCCGGGATGAGGAAGACCGCGACTTTGCCATCAACCTTTTCCGGGCCACGATTCTCAATGCCGACCAATATCAGCGCTATATGAGCGATGCCAGCCGCAACTGGGACTTCAATCGCCTGGCTTATATGGATGTGGTGATCATGCAGATTGCCATTGCCGAGATGCTCACGATGCCCAATATTCCCGTCAGCGTGACCATCCACGAGTATGTTGATTTGGCCTCATACTACAGCACGCCCAACAGCAGCCGTTATATCAACGGCATGCTCGACGCCATCTCGCAGTTCCTTGTCAGAACCCATAAGATGTTCAAGCCGCTGCCCGACCCGCGCAGTCGTCACCAGGGCGGTCAGCAGCGCCGTCAGGACATCGAAGACGAGAGAGATGATGACAACAACAGAGAAAATTAAATAAATACATTCAAATAAGTAAACCGAATAATAGATTATGACAGAATTGATTTTGGCAGCACAAGGCCAAGCCCAAGGTGCCGGAGGCGGTTGGGGTTTTATCGTGATGATGGTGCTTATCTTCGCCATCATGTGGTGGTTTATGATTCGTCCGCAACAGAAGCGCCAGAAAGAGATACGCAAATTCCAGAACGCGCTCAGCGAGGGCACAAAGGTTGTCACCGGTGGTGGCATCTACGGCACGGTGAAGCGCATCAACAATGACAACAATACGGTTGATGCATGAAAGGTGGATGGCAGCGCCTGCGTAAAATAGTCAGAAGCACTATGTTCGCCATCGTGAACAAAGAGTTTCTGATTTTTTTGTTCTTTCTCGCCCTCAGTGGAGTGTTCTGGCTTCTCATGGCACTCAACGAGACTTACGAGATGGAATACAGTATTCCTGTGCAGCTTACCGGAGTGCCCAAGAATGCCATCATTACCACGCCAATGTCAGACACTGTGAAGGTGACGGTGCGCGACAAGGGCTACACGCTGGCCACCTATGAGTATGGTCATACTTTCAAGCCCATCAACGTGCCCTTCTCAACCTATGCCAACACGGAGACGCTCACGGGAGGCGTGTCGGCTGCCGACTTGCAGAAGATGATTTATCAGCGGCTCTACAGTTCGTCGCGTATAACGGCCGTGAAGCCCGACAAGTTGCAGTTCTACTTCAACTATGGTCTGCGCCGACAGATACCCGTCACGGTGGATGGCAGCTTCACGGCTGCGCGCAACTACTATATCTCTCAGGTCGTGACCATACCCTCGCGTGTCGTGGTCTATGCCAGCGAGCGACTGCTCGATAGCCTGAAGACCATTCCGACAGAGAAGATTCGCTTGCGCAACATCTACGACACAACGGAAGTAAGCGTAAAACTGAAGCAGATTCCGGGAGCCAAGTTTATCCCGTCGACGGTGAAGATTCGCATTCTTCCCGACATCCTCACCGAGGGACGTGTGGAAGTGCCCATCAAGGCAATCAATATGCCCGAAGGAAAGATTCTGCGCACCTTCCCGCAGCGAGTCTACGTGAGATTCGTTGTGGGCGTCAGCCAGTATAATCTCGTGAAGCCCGACCAGTTCTATGTGGTCGTCGACTACAACGACCTGATGGCTCATCCGTCAGAGAAGTGCAATCTCTCCTTGCAGTCGGTTCCGAAGTTCGTCTCCAAGGCGCAGCTGGAACTTAAGCAGGTGGACTATCTCATTGAGCAGCCATGAAAATAGCCGTCACAGGTGGAATAGGAAGCGGGAAGAGCTACTTCTGCCGGCTGTTGGCCGACTATGGCATCAGCGTCTATGACTGTGATGCTGGGGCTAAGCGCCTGATGGCCCAGTCTGCAGAACTGCAGGAAGGGCTCCGCCGTTTGGTAGGCGATGGCGTATATATAAATAAGGTATTGCAGAAGAACGTCCTTGCCAAATTTCTCCTTGCCTCAGAAGCCAACAAACTGGCTGTTGACGAAGTGGTGCATCCGGCTGTAGCAGCTGATTTCCTCTCATCGGGACTCGACTGGCTGGAGAGTGCCATACTTTTCGATAGTGGCTTCTACCGTCGGGTGCATTTCGACAAGATTGTCTGCGTGTCGGCGCCGCTCGACGTGCGTGTCAGGCGGGTGATGAACCGTGATGGCATCTCGCGCGAGAAGGCTATGGAGTGGATAGGCCGGCAGTTGGGCCAGCAGGAGGTGGAGCGCCGGAGCGACTACGTCATCATCAATGACGGAAGGGAACTCCATCCGCAAATACAAGAACTTTTAAAACAAATCAACAATAAGTAAACAAGAAAATGGAAACAATTCTTTCTATAGCCGGCAAGCCAGGACTCTACAAAATGGTGAGCCGCGGTAAGATGAATCTGATTGTGGAATCTCTCGATGCCAAGCATCATCGTATGCCTGCCTTCGCTACCGACCGCGTGACCTCGCTGGCCGACATCGCTATGTATACGGATGCAGAGGACGTGCCCTTGTGGCAGGTGCTCGACAATCTGAGCAAGAAAGAAGAGGGTAAGGTGGCCTCACTCAACTACAAGAAGTGCTCAAGCAAGGAGTTGCGCGACTACTTCGCTGAGGTGTTGCCCAACTTCGACCAGGACCGCGTTCATGACAGCGACATCAAGAAGCTGCTGCAGTGGTACAATATCCTTGTCGAATATGGATATACAGACTTCAAGTCGGTTCTCGCACCCACCGAGGGCGACAATGTCGACGACCGTAAAGAGCAGGAGTAATCTCCGCTAACACTTGAAGACGATAAGGGGCAGGCCTCACGAGAGGTCTGCCCCTTATTGTGTTGATTCCTCAGATGTGGATATGAATCATGTCACAGGCTCTTTCAACGCCGAGCTGTGTTGCAGTTGTCATCAATGCCGTGGTTGCAGAAGCGATGCTCAGCCAGTTTTTCCCATTTCGTTCCGGGCTGGCCGTAGTTGGCATAGGGATAGATGCTGATGCCGCCGCGGGGAGTGAAGAATCCCGTCACCTCTATATATTTAGGAGCCATCAGTTTGATGAGGTCTTTCATGATGATGTTGACGCAGTCTTCATGAAAGTCGCCATGGTTGCGGAAACTGAACAGGTAGAGCTTCAGGCTTTTGCTTTCCACCATCCGCTCTGCAGGAACGTAGCTGATACGGATTTCAGCAAAGTCGGGCTGTCCCGTGATAGGACACAGACTGGTAAACTCGGGACAGTTGAACTGAACCCAGTAGTCATTCTCCGGATGTTTGTTTTGGAAGGTCTCCAACACCTCCGGCGCATAGTCGCTCTTATATTGGGTCTTGGTTCCAAGAACCTTCAACCCTTCATCTTTTCTTTCCATTTTCTTGCTGTTCTTTTTGTCTATGGGTATCTGTTGCCGACGGATGGCTAAAACATCTGACAATCATTCACTCGACAATCCTCAATGATGAACTCGAAAGACCGTGGTGCTCTCACATTCCGTCGAAATAACATGCGGTCAAAGGTTGAATATCTTCAGCACATTGTAGGATATTCCCTCGTCGTAGACATCCTCGCCCTCATGGCGTTTCAGAGCCTTTACCACGCGAATGGTGACGGGCAGTGCTACCACCTCATATAGCGTCTTCAGCACCACCTGCCACAGCATAAGTTTGGGCAGTTCGGTCAGCGGCACCACTCCGCCCAGGGCCAAGGGGAAGAAGATCAGGCTGTCAGCACTCTCGCCCAGCACAGTGCTCCAGATGGCGCGCAGCGAGAAGTGACGGCCACCATCGGCAATCTTCATGCGGCTCATCACGTAGGCATTGATGAAACTGCCACAGAGGAAGGCCACAAACGAGGCACAGGCAATGCGCGGAGCCAAGCCGAAGACGGCATGAAAACCCTCCTCATTGTGCCAGTAGGGCGCGCCGGGGATGGCATCGCAAAGCGCTCCCATGATGACGAAGAAGGCGTTCATGGCAAAGCCCATCCAGATGAGCAGGCGGGCCTTCCGATAGCCCCACACTTCGCACACGCAGTCGTTGATGATATAGGATACTGGGAAAACCAACAGGCCCCCCGTCAGATTGATGGGGCCAACGGCTATCTGCTTTGTTTCGAGAACGTTGGCCGTGATGAGGCAAACGCAAAAGAGAATGCTGAAAAGCATAAACAGCACGCTCACATTCTTTTCCTTTTCCATTTTCTTGTTTTTTAAGAGGTGTTCAAGCACTCTTCGATGATTCTTGGTTCGCTATTATTCAAGCACGACTGAACCGTGAATCATCAATTTGGGGTGCAAAGGTAATGAAAAAAATCCATAAAATTGGCGAATATTGATTTTATTGTTGTATTTTTGCCGCAAATCACAAAAACATGAATAATATGAGAAAAATACTTAGTTTAGCATTGATGGCAGTCCTCTCGCTTGGTGCTCAGGCCCAAGACACGAAGTATGTCATCACAGGTACAGTGCCCGATTCTGTCAAGGAGGTAGTCGTAGTGCAGGATCTCGACCAGAAGACCATGCGTCAGGTAGCCGTCACGAACGGCAAATTCTCCGTAGAGGGAACGGCGCCGGTGAATGCTTTCATCTCCGTACTCTCAGGAAGGCAGGGCGGACTGACAATGGTCAACGACCGTACGCCCGTGACGATGAACCTCAAGAACGGCTCCATGACGGGTTCACCGCTCAACGTGCAGTTCTCTGAATTCCAGGACGACATGAATGGCTACGACCAGAAGATCATGAAACTCTATCAGCAGCAGCGTGCGCTGAGCGAGCAGGCTGAGACGGTGGAGAACGTCACCAAGATGAAGACCCTGGCTGAGCAGGAGGAGCGACTTGAGAAACAGCAGAATGAGGCGCTGAAGAAATACGTGGCCCAGCATAAGGGCGACGTCACGCCGGCCTACTATCTGGCACAGGCTTTCTACGGCTTCGACTATGACGAGCTCAACTCGATGCTCGACTCGTCAGCAGCCTATTACAACAGCAAACTGTTAGATCGCCCCAAGATGCAACTGAAAGCCTTGGAGAAGCGTCGCCCCGGACTAATGTTCACAGATTTGGAAATGCAGGACATGAACGGGCAGACGGTGAAACTCAGCCAGTGGGCCGGAAAGGGCAACTATGTGCTCGTTGACTTTTGGGCTTCTTGGTGCGGCCCCTGCCGTCAGGAGATGCCCAATGTGGTGGAGGCCTACAAGCGCTATCATGCGGCCAAGGGCTTTGAGATCGTCGGCGTGAGCTTCGACTCCAAGGCTGAGGCTTGGAAAAAAGCGGTCAAGGACTTGGGTATGGACTGGCCTCAGATGTCCGACCTCAAGGGATGGAACAGTGCTGCCCACACGGCCTACGGCGTGAACAGCATTCCCAGCAATGTGCTCCTCGACCCTGAGGGCAAGATTGTGGCCAGCGACCTGCGCGGCACTGCGCTTACGGCAAAGCTCAAAGAGATCTACGGATACTGAATTCATAATCCATAATTCATAATTGGCTGCGCGGCAGAGGTCGGGCTTTTTTCAAGTGAGACGTTCTATTGTCTATGAGCTTCTCAAGCCAAGAGTTAGGAATTATAAAGTAGAGAGATTAGGAGTTAGGAGTTCGACTTACGAATCCTAACTCCTAATCTTTACAAGTATGAATAGCTGTTTTGCCAATCATTTTTGAAGTCCGTTAAATTCTTAGAAGGACACGTAGAGGTTATAGTTAAATTTGTCGGAGTAAAATTTGCTATTTCAATATATTCTTCTTATTTTTGCAACATATCGTTATATTAAGCAATCAGTTATGGAAGCAAATACACTACAGAAAAGAGAAGACTTCCTCAGAAAATTCGAGGATGCCAAGCAGCGAAAACATGAGATGGTTGAGAAGATGAAAGAAGAGATGACCATTGAGTGTGAAAAGCGCACTGGTAAGAAGCCCACTTCTTTCTTTGTGTTATGAAAGATCTTGATCTTGACAGTATCAATAAAACCGCGCCATACAAAGTTTTTCGTACGGAGCGGTACCATTATTACAAGAAGCCTACCAAAAGCAAAACTACAGTAGTGCATTTTTCCCCTTTATTTTAATCTATATTTTCCTCTAAGGCAGATGATGAACAATTCCTATGTTTCCGGTATTTTGCTGTAGGTTGGAATGAGAAGCGTCAAACTACATACTTTTATCGTTGACCAATGTGTTGCGTCAGCTGTCTCGATTGCTCGTTTCTGTTATCATGGTTGTTCATGATGGTTTTCTCGGTTGCTCGTAATGGTTTTTATGGTTGTTCGTGATGGTTTTCTCGATGGTTCATTTTGGTTATTACGATCTTTCGTGACGTCCGTCACAGAACAACGTGATGGTCGTCACGAAACAACGTGATGGTCGTCACGAAACAACGTGATGGTCGAAGAAACGTGATGGTCGTCACGCTTCCTATGTTTTCTGACAAGGATTTTACCGAAAATCTTTCAATGTTTCATATTATTTAACACATAGTGATATTATGTTTACAAATGTACGTTGCT
>ONYS01000201.1 GCA_900322095.1 uncultured Prevotella sp. | reverse complement strand
ATTGCCAGCGAATCCTTGTCAAGGTGTATGCCGTTATGCTCGATGAACAGCGAGAGCGAGCCTCGGGCAGCCAGCTCGTGCGGTGTGCCGGTCTCGAAACGGCCTGACTGCATCAGCCAGAGGCGGTCGGAAAGCTGAAGCGCCATTTCTATATCGTGGGTGGAGAGGAAGATGGTCTTGCCAAGATCGTGAGCCAGGCTGCGCAGCAGCTGCAGCATCTCTGCCTTGCTGGGATAGTCTAAGAACGCCGTAGGCTCGTCGAGGAAGAGGATGGGCGTGGACTGTGCCAAAGCCTTGGCGATCATCGCCTTCTGTCGCTCGCCATCGCTCAACGTGCTTATCCTGCGGTCGCTGAGATGACTGATGCCGACCTGATGCATGGCCTCGGCGACAAGGGCACGGTCTGCCTGACTCAGACGGCCCCAGAACCCGGTATAAGGGGAACGCCCCATGCCGATAAGGTCGGCTACGGTGAGACCGGAGGTCTCGGGCTTGGCGGTGAGCACGATGCTCATCTGGCGCGAAAGCTCGCCACGGGTGAGGCTGGAAAGGGGTACGTGACGGCTGCCAGTACCGAGCAGCACCTCGCCCTGCAGGGGGCGGAGAAAGCCCGAAAGAGTGCGCAACAGGGTAGACTTGCCTACGCCGTTGGGACCAATGAGGCTGGTCAGCTGGCCGGCACAGAGGCAGCCTGTGAGATGACGGGCTACGACCTTGGTTTCGCCCCGATGGCGGTAGCCGATGCTGAGTTCGCTGAGAAGAACAGATGATTTCATGATGCAAAGATAAGTGATTTTTCTTGATAATACTTATCTTTCCCAAAAAAAAGCAGTACTTTTGCACACGATATGGAACAAACATCACCAATACAAGCACTGCTTCAGCAACGTACCCTACTGCAAATAGAGTATTACACCGAGAAAGAAGCCTTTCGCAAACAGACCGAACAGATGGGAATGCAGCGAAAGGTGAAGAGAGGCGATGCCTGGTTTCCGCTACGCATAGGAAAAAGCTTCTACAACTCGCTCAACCAAAACGCCATAGAGGTGTTCCGTACCGAAGACCAGGACATCGAACACAACTTTGAGTTCGGAAGACCCGTCATGTTCTTTAAGGCAGGGGAAACTAAATCCGCGCAGACAGACGGGAAGACAGAAAAGAAGATGTTGAAATACTTCTCCTTCACAGGCACCGTGAGCTATGTGGACGGCGACAGAATGGTGATTACCGTACCCGACTCGGCACCGCTGCTCGAACTGCAGCAGGCTGACGTGCCAGTGGGCGTTCAGCTGTCGTTCGACGAGACGAGCTACAAGACGATGTTCGACGCCCTCGACCGCACGATGAAAGCCAAGAACAACCGCCTGGCTTATCTGCGCGACCTCTTCTACTCGCACCGGAAAGCAGAACGATACAGCTTTGAGCCCATGAGATTCCCCTGGCTCAACCCCACCCAGGAACAGGCCGTAAACGAGGTGTTGTGGGCGAAGGACGTAGCCATCGTGCACGGTCCTCCGGGAACAGGAAAGACCACGACCCTGGTGGAAGCCATCAACGAGACGCTGATGCGGGAGAGCCAGGTGCTGGTGTGCGCCCAGAGCAACATGGCGGTGGACTGGATCTCAGAGAAACTCGTGGACAGAGGCATCAACGTGCTGCGCATCGGCAACCCGACACGAGTCAACGACAAAATGCTCGGTTTCACCTATGAGCGACGCTTCGAGAGTCACCCCGACTATCCGCAGTTGTGGGCCATCCGCAAGGCCATCCGCGAACTGCGCAAGAACCGCAAGAAGGGAAGCGAGAACTTCCACCAGAAGATGGACAGGCTGAAGAGCCGTGCCGCCGAGATAGAGATAAGAATCAACGCCGAGCTGATGGGCGAGGCAAGAGTCATCGCCTGCACGCTGGTAGGCTCGTCCCACAGACTCTTGGAGGGGATGAAGTTTGGCACACTCTTCATCGACGAGGCAGCTCAAGCCTTAGAGGCAGCCTGCTGGATTCCGATGAGAAGAGCCGGTAGAGTAGTGCTGGCGGGCGACCACTGTCAGCTGCCGCCTACGGTGAAGAGCATCGCCGCCATGAGAGCAGGACTGGGCAAGACGCTGATGGAGCGAATCGCCGAGAACAAACCCGAGGTGGTGACGCTGCTGAAGATACAATACCGCATGAACGAGGAGATCATGCGATTCTCGAGCGACTGGTTCTACCACGGCAAGGTGCAGAGTGCGCCACAGATAAAATACCGGAGCATCCTGGACTACGACCACGCCATCACATGGATCGACACAGGAGACACGGAGAATCAGATAACCATCGAGGGGGAGGAGGCTTCCGAGGATTCTGCATCCAGTTCATCGTCGGCGGATCATAATACAGTTTCAGCATCAGTTTCCCGGCAGAATGTAGACATGAACTTCAAAGAGCAGTTTGTGGGCGAGAGCTTCGGCCGCATCAACAAGGCGGAGGCGGAACTTACTCTCCTTACCCTGGCGGAATATTTCACCAAGATAGGCAAGCAGCGCGTAATAGACGAGCGCATCGACGTGGGAATCATCTCGCCCTATCGTGCTCAGGTGCAATACCTCAAGAGGCTCATCAAGAAGTATGAGTTCTTCAAGCCTTACCGCCGCCTGATCAGCGTCAACACGGTGGACGGATTCCAGGGACAGGAGCGCGACGTGATCCTCATCTC
>ONYS01000193.1 GCA_900322095.1 uncultured Prevotella sp. | reverse complement strand
AGTAAATACGAACAATAATAAAACAATAAGCATATGAAAACTTTGAATGTTACAGGTCTCAACCCATCAGAGAAAGTCGTCAACGGATTGGCACAGCTCCTGGCCGACTTCCAGGTACACTACACCAACCTGCGCAATCTCCACTGGAACGTGAAGGGTCACGGATTCTTCATCCTCCACGAGAAGTATGAGGAACTCTACAACGACGCAGCTTCCAAGATTGACGAGATCGCAGAACGCATGCTTCAGCTCGACGCTACTCCCGAGCACCGTTTCTCGAAGTATCTGCAGTTGGCGCAAGTGAAAGAACTCGACGTAGTGGAATGTGGCCACGCCGGAATGAACTACGTGCTTGACACGCTCAAACTCTTCATCGCAGAGGAGCGTCAGTTGCTCCAGTACGCTGCCGAGAACAACGACGAGGTGACAGTTGCCATGATGAGCGACTATCTGAAGGAGCAGGAGAAACTCTCCTGGGTGCTCACCGCCTTCTCTTACAAGAGAGAAGAAGCTTGCAAGAATTAACTATCTTACTATTCTTCATAACAACCGCCGGACTATGACTCTTAGTCCTAAACGAATGACCGATACGAAAAAGGATGCGTGAAGTGATTTCACGCATCCTTTGCTTTTTGTGTCCACGGGATTTCTTCTGCTTGGAAGGCAGTACCCCCTAAATCTTGGAAGATAGTGCCTTCCAGGCACGTCCTTCATCGGTATCCACAATCCGGGCACATCCACTCGCTTCGCTCCTGTATGTATCCGGTTTCTGAGGTATTGCCTTCCAGGCAAATTCTATCATCTGGAACATCTTGCTGACCGTCACCGTATCTTGTGGTGTGGCGTTCCGAACAGCGGGGAAAATATCTAAAGAACCTCTGATGTCCGAAAAATTATGAATTATAAATTATGAATTGCCCCGAGTATTCCCCTGCACCCGTCTTCTATCAGGTCGAGCGCCCATTCGAAGTCTTGCGGCCCGCCATAATAGGGGTCCGGAACGCTCTCCTCGCCTGCATACTTAGAGAAATAATCAGCCATTTTGATGACTTTGCCTTTTTCTTCCGCGCTGTGGGCTTTTCTCGTCACGGCTTGGTAGTTGTCGTCATCCATCACGATAATGCGGTCAAAACGCTTAAAATCGGTCTCTGCGTCGATTTGTCGGGCACGATGCGTCAGCTTGTAGCCGCGGCGATAGGCGTGGTCGCGCATCCGCTTGTCGGCCAACTGACCCACATGCCATGCTCCGATACCGGCCGAGTCGATGTAGAACTTGTCTGTCAGACCGGCTTCATCCACCATCTTCTGCATTACTGCCTGGGCAGCCGTTGACCGACAGATATTGCCCAAACAAATAAACAGAATGGCCAGGCGCTTGTCTTTTTCTGTTTGCAACATTTTTTATTGTTTTTTTCGTTGTGAGTTTGTGAATTAATTCGTATGTTTGCACGTGATATGAAGAGAGTACATTTCACTCGCAAACTGCATTTCAGCCATAAGGAAGAAATATGGAATGCCTCGTCTCACGGCGCAGGCATCGTGCTTGGATTGGTGTTTGGTGTAGCCTTTCTCGTCTGGTGTTTCAAGTCGAAGGACGGATGGGCCACAGCCGGTGTGATTCTTTATCTTTTCGGAATGTTGTGCTCCTATATCGCCTCGACGCTCTATCATGCCCTGCCCGCGTGGTCGGTGTGGAAAGAGCGGCTGCGCAAGTGGGACCATGCCGCCATCTACTGGCACATTGCGGGCAGCTACAGTCCTATCACCCTGATATGTCTGCGCGACGCCGGTCTGTGGGGCTGGGGCCTCTTCATCTTTGTCTGGCTCTGCGCCATCGTGGGAACGGTGAAGAGCTTCATGCATCTGCAATCCCACAGCAACATCGAAACCTTATGTTTTGTGGGCATGGGGCTGTCGATACTGGTGGCCCTGAAACCGCTGATCGACAATCTGCCGCCGGCTGCCTTCTACTGGATAATAGGAGAGGGCGCCGCTTATATCACCGGTGCCCTCTTCTACACGCTTCACCGCCGCAAATACATGCACACGGTGTTTCATTTCTTTGTGCTCTTGGGCAGTATCTGCCACATCATCGCGGTGTGGGACATACTGCTAAAATTCATAATTCATAATTCATAATTGGCTGCGCGGCCGAGATAGGGGCTATAGGAGCTATAGTTTCTATAGGGGCTATAGAGACTATCGTTGCTATAGCATTGCCATCAGAGGGGCAGCTTCCAGGTCACTCCGTCCTTGGTGTCTTTCACCTCGAAGCCGGCAGACTGGAGGGCGTTGCGAATCTTGTCGCTCACGGCCCAATTCTTGTTCTGCTTGGCCTCATTGCGAAGCTCCAGCACGAGGTCTACCACCTTGCCGAAAGCTTCCTCGCGCGAAGCGTCGCTGCCGCAATGCTCATTGCTGAGGCCTAACAGGTCGCACGAGAAGAGGCGCATGGTGTCGCCCAACTTTTTCAAATCGTCGGCAGAGATGTGAGCTTTGTGGTCGGTGAGCAGGTTGACGACATGGCAGGCGTCGAAGAGCGCGCTGATGACCAGTGGCGTGCAGAGGTCGTCGTTCATGGCGTCGTAGCAGCGCTGGGGCAGGGCTTCGACGAAGGCTTTCGTCTCTGCGTCCGACTCCTTCTCTGCCACCACGCGGCCCAGGTCGCTGATGCCATCCATGAGCCGCTGGTATCCCTTCTCGGCTGCCTTGAGAGCATCGTTGCTGAAGTCGACGGTGCTGCGGTAGTGGGCCGAGAGAATGAAGAAGCGTATCGTCATGGGCGAATAGGCTTGGTCGAGACTCTCGTGCTTGCCGGTGAAGAACTGCTCCAGCGTGATGAAGTTACCCAGACTCTTGCCCATCTTCTGCCCGTTGATGGTGATCATGTTGTTGTGCATCCAGTAGTGCACCATCTGGTCGCCCTGACTGGCCACAGCCTGTGCGATTTCGCATTCGTGGTGGGGGAAGATGAGGTCCATGCCGCCACCGTGGATGTCGAAGTGGTTGCCGAGATACTTGCGCGACATGGCCGTGCACTCGCAGTGCCATCCCGGGAAGCCGTTGGAGACGAACTCGCGGTAG
>ONYS01000144.1:7832-16110 GCA_900322095.1 uncultured Prevotella sp. | reverse complement strand
GTTGCCTTTATTACAAGTGTAAAGATACAAAAATTATCTCATATACCATCATATTATTGCATTTTTTTGCGTTGCGGACTTTTTAAAGTGGACTCATATCTCCAATCGTGGATATGGAAAAACTGATTACAGACATGATGAAGTGGGCAAATGTTACAGAGCAAGAGCTTGAATCTAAAGGTGTGGTTCACACTGACTAAAAAATTCCATATTCCAGTGAAGGAGATTGTCCAGTGTATTATAGAATTCCTTCTATTGTTATCGCTCACAATATTTGGCGTGGCTGCTTGATAACCCAATCTTCCCTCGCTCTCAGGGCGGGAGAAGAACTTCATGACATATTCGTGTTGTATTCTTGTTTCTACTACAGGCATGGCAA
The DNA here is from genome assembly GCA_900322095.1 of uncultured Prevotella sp. Taxonomy (GTDB): domain Bacteria; phylum Bacteroidota; class Bacteroidia; order Bacteroidales; family Bacteroidaceae; genus Prevotella. Next base: position 15,731 of record ONYS01000144.1, on the reverse strand, counting down.
GGTTATTATTGCATAGAGAAGTTCATTTAAAGAGGTCGCTGTGTGTTCCTATATCGACCAATAATAGAGTCAGTAGATTGTCGTTTTGTTCCCATACTAATAACCAATTAGGTTCAATATGACATTCCCAACATCCACGATAATTCCCTGTTAACTTGTGGGGCTTATAGCTTGCAGGAAGACTACCGGTATTGCCCGACAGTTCCAGGACTTTTCTAAAGTTTTCCTCTTTACAGCCTCTTTTTAGACATCGCTTAAAAGAACGCTTAAAAAGTCCGGAATAGCGTACGGTGTATTTCATTCTTTCAGGCTTTTCATGAGAACGTCAATGTCGTTGGTTTCAAAGAGCTCGTCTTCGTGGGCAGACTTGATAGCCTTGTCAAGACGGGTAATATGTTGTGGTTTCTGCTTTTTTGCAGTCCATCCGAACTTCTTTGCCAGAGCATGCAATAAATTGTTGTCGGCCTCTGGTATTTGCAAAATATAAGTAGCGTTTGTTTCCATAATCCTTTCTATTTGTTTATATTGCAAATATAGTTCATTTTAGTATATTTTGCAAGCAAAATCCAAAATTTCTACACCTTGCGCTTGCCCGTTACCACCTCATTGATAAGACTTTTCTTCAGACGCTTGTAGGCATCAATCTGTCTGTCAACAATGCTGAGTGCATGGTCGATGCGTCCACAGTGATATCTCTATCAATATTTGAACTTGGGGGGTACTTGGATGGTACTTGAGGGGTACTTGGATGGTACTTGGATTCTTTTCACCCCCAACTTGAGTCGTGCTTGTTCCGTACTTAGGTCGTATTTAGTTACTTTGACCATTCCCTGGTCCGTTGACCACACCGGGTCCGGAAGGCCTTGCTCGCGGCAGGCATCTACGATTCGCTGCACGCCGGAGCCCAAGCTCTCAAGGAACGTTGTCTTGAAAAGTACATTGGCAATGATGGGGTTATAGGGAAACGGCCCAATGCGGCTCCGTGATATTCTCAGGTGTCATCCCGTGAGGAAGCCTTCCCGGATTGAAGACCTCTACACGATCATCATAGATGGCTATACCGACAAAAGCATTAAAGACCTCCCACTGCCTATGGTAAAGGCTCTGTATGTCGTCGATGGTCATGATATTCCTGTTATGGGCGTAAAGTTACGAAAATTAATCGGCATTATCCTTCCTTGACAACAATTTCTGCAGTTCTTCTGCCGATAAAGAAGCCAGTTGTTCCATCAGAAACTCTTTTGCGACTTTTCCTTATTGCTTATGTTCAACAGCAAAGAGTAGACCACACGAATATCCATAAATTATCCATAAATTTCTCATGAATATAATCATTTACGAATAATTTATGGGTAATTTGTGATAATTCATGTTCAAAAAAGTAGTGTTTAATGTTCATGAATAATGCAGGTTTAGCCTACATTATTCATGGAGATTATTTTTCACACGAATATCCATAAATTATTCATAAATTTCTCATGAATATAATCATTTACGAATAATTCATGGGTAATTTGTGATAATTTATGTTCAAAAAAGTAGCGTTTAATGTTCATGAATAATGCAGGTTAGGAATATAGAACTGGACACCCTGCCCAATTTACTTTTGTATTTGACACTCCTTTTATTAGGTCGCTCAATCATTATTCATCGGTAACGCAATGAAAGCATTCAGATCCTCGCGGCGCTTCTGCCAGTCGGGCAGGTACTTAGCGAGAAGGGCCTCGAAGATTTTGTTGTGGTTCTTCTCCTTCAGGTGGAGCAGTTCGTGGACAACGATGTACTCGATGCACGGCTGGGGCACACGCGCCAACTCGATGTTGAAGCGAATGCGGCGACTGCGGATGGTGCAGCTGCCCCAGCGATTCTTCATCGTTTGGACCTGCCAGTCTACGTCCGCCTCGCCCAGCTTTTCCTGCCATGTTGCCATCAGCGGAGCGATGACTTTCTGCAGCCGGACGCGATACCACTCACGGACCACCTCCTCACGCCTGTCCCTCGATGCGCCGGGCCGGACAGACAGATACATCTCCTTTCCTTTGAGCATGATATGAGGGAAGATGGGCGTCTCTCTCACGTTCAGCAGATAGCGTTCGCCAAGATAATAATGGTTCTCGCCCGAGACATACTGCCGCTCTGTCTGCCGCGGATGGTCCAGGATGTCCTTGCGCTGCCGTTCTATCCACTGCCACTTGCTGATGACGAAGAGCCGCGCGTCGTCATCCGTCAGTTCCTGGGGCATACTCAGATGCACGCGGCCGTCGGGTGGATACACCGCGAGATGCAGATGCTTGATAGGCTTGCGCTCTATCTCTATATTCAGTCCGTCTATCTCCATCATATCTCCTCGTGATTGCTCAGTATCTTCATGATCGTGTCGGCATCCTTGCCTTCGGGCAATACTTTCTTGATGGCCTTCTGCAATTTCTTCTTTCTTAGGTTGTTGTCGCGCCAGCCATATTCCGCGTTCTCTTCCGCCGCCATATACACTGAGTTCACTAAGTCCTCTTCCTTATCCAGGTTGTCGTAGAGTGCCTTCTTGCAAGGAGTGTTTACTGACGAAGGATACGTGTGACCGCCACGCATGTCGCGGCACAGCTGGATGATCTCTTGCAAGAGTTCCTTATATTCCTTGGTGCCCTCACGCATCTCTTCCAGAATCTGATTCAGACGTGCTGAGAACTTGTCATACTCCTCGGGATTAGAGTCGCGCTTTCGCATGATGACGCGGCGCACGTTGGCGGTCAGCGTCTCGGCCATGCCTCCCTTGCCGCCGGTCTCGCGCTCCGCCTTGTGCAGGTCGCCGCCATCCTCGTGCGTGTCGATGAGGTCGAGGAAGGAGAAGTCGTCAAGCTTGGCCAGCACCTCCGAGTGCCTGGCCTCCACATAGTCGTCGAGCAACTGGCGCATGCTGGCGTCGTATTGCTTCAGGTCGACGATGTCGCCGCTGCGGAGCATGATGGCATGGGCCACTTCGTCGTAGTCCTTTACCTTATTGTATATAAGTGTCGCTTCCTCATCGCTGTAGCCTGCCGCCTTCATGCGGGTGGAGATGGCGAGATAGCGGATGGCAAGGGTGCGCACGGCGAAGTAGAACTCGTCGCGCAGGTTCTGGCGGTGCATCATCTCGTCGTATTGCTGGCCGACAGGTGTCTCCGGTGAGTATACCAAGTAGGCATAATACTGGTCCATGCCCTTGGGCTGTGCCACGGGTTCCGTCAGTCGCGCCAGGTTGTCCAGTGCGTCGTCCAGTTCCTTCTTGCCTTCCGCCAGTCTGTTGCCGAGCAAGCCTTGCACGTCCTTCGGATCGTAGCCCGAGAAGGCACCGTTGGTGTAGTCCTCAATGCTGCTCTCTATCTCGTTGAAAAGGTCCTTGTAGTCGATGATATAGCCGTATTCCTTCAGCGCGCCGTTCACGCGGTTGACACGACAGATGGCCTGGAACAGGTTGTGGTCGCGCATCTCCTTGTCGATGTACATGTAGGTGGCCGACGGCGCGTCGAAGCCTGTGAGCAATTTATCGACGGCGATGAGCAACTTCATGTCGCCCGGCTCGTCGATGAACCGCTTTTTCGCTGTTTCCTCAAACTGCTCGGCGGTCATGCTGCCAATCATTTCCTTTGCCGTCTCATAGACAAACTCGGCCTCGTTGAGCGCCTCGCCCGAATGACCGCTGTGGATGTCCACCTCCTGCGGCACATAGCTGCTCACCACGGCGCAATGTCCCTTGAGCATGGTGTCCTGGAAGAGTTTCCAATAGCGGAAGGCCTGATAGATGCTGCCGGCCACGAGCATGGCGTTGCCGTAGCCCTTGCGCAGGGGCGCCAGCGTCTGCATGTCCTTGCAGATGTCGATGACAATCTTGCCCATGCGCGACTTGGTGGAGAAGAGGCGGCGCATGGTGGCCCAGTTCTTCTGCAGTTCGTTGCGGGCCGATGGCGTGAGGTGCACGGTGCTCAGGTCGAAGAGCTGGTCGAGCGCGTCGTCGCTCTCCAGCTGCTGCTCCACGTTGCGGGCCTCGTAGCGCAGGTCTAGCACCACGCCGTCCTTCACGGCCTCATCATATTTATAGGTATGGATGTACGACCCGAAGTTCTGGATGCTCGTCTGCTTGTCGGCCTTGAGCAGCGGCGTGCCGGTGAAGCCGATGATCATCACGCCGGGGCCCATGATCTTCTTCATGGCCTTGTTGAGGATGCCGCTCTGCGTGCGGTGGCACTCATCGACGAAGACGAAGAGGTTGCCCTTGGCCTTGAAGCCCTGTGGCAGATGGTTGGCGAGGCTGTCGAGAAACTCCTCGGCGGTCTGACTGCTCCGCCGTCTGCCTATCCTGACGGCCTGGTAGTCGGCCGAGGCGCCTAAGGCAAACTTATGCACGAGCGAGCAGATGAGAGGATGGTCGAAGCTGTTGAGCTCGTTGATGAGCTGCTGGCCGTTGCGCACGCGCAGCACCTCCTCCTCGGTGTTCTTGAATCCCGACTCTATCTGCTTGTCCAGTTCGTCGCGGTCAGTGATGATGACCACGCGCGGATTGTCGCTGACATTCTCTCTGATCCATTGTGCCAGCCACACCATGATGAGACTCTTGCCCGAGCCCTGACTCTGCCAGATGATGCCGCTCTCTTTCTTGGCGATGCGCTTCTCGGCAGCCTCGATGGCGAAGTACTGGTTGGGGCGCGCGGCCTTCTTGATGCCTGCGTCGAAGACGATGAAGTCGTGGATAAACTCTAAGAGCCGCTTGGGTTCGAGCATCTGCAGCACCGACCGATAGAGCAGGTTGGGATAGTCAGCGGGCGTATAGGGCGACGCATCGCACGGACTGCCCGTGGGTTCCTTCCACGTGAGCCAGTATTTCTCGGGGGTCTTGATGACGCCATAGTGCAGTCCCTCGCTGCCGTTGCCGGCCATGATGAGCTGCACGGTGGTGAAGAAGTGGAAGATCTCGCCGTCCTCCTGGTTGCGTATGTTCTGGCGTATGGCATCGGCCACGCTGACGCTGTCCTTCTTCAGCTCCAGCACGCAGAGGGCAATGCCGTTGACGTAGACCACGAGGTCGGGCCGCCGGTGCTTCACGTCGTCGATGTCGCGGCGCACCGTCACCTCCTCGGCCATGCCGAAGTAGTTGCGCTCGGGGTGTTGCCAGTCGATGTAGCTGGTCTGCCGGCTGAGCGTGCTGTCCTCCTCATGCACCTGCGTGGGATAGCGCAGGTCGTGGTAAACGGCCTTGTTCTGGTCGTAGAGGTGTTGCACGTCGGCGCACACCGCGTCGGCCTGCAGTTTGTAGATGGCCTCCTCGGCTTGCTTCATTGTGCAATGCTGCCGGCGAATGAGAAATTTCTTCAGCTCATCCTCCAGGATGTTGCGGTTCTCCTGTTCCTTGAGGTTGCCCAGGTACTCATAGCCGTGCACATTGTGGAGCAGACTGATGATTTCGTTCTGCACCTCCCGCTCGGGGTCCATGATTGTATCGAGTGACATAAGCAAATAAGTTAGTTGTCAGTTAAACGAATTCTTCCCGTGAGCAAGTCCTGCATCATGCCTTGCTTCACCTGCCTAAACTTGTCCCGCTTCCGCTCCAACGCCGCTATCTCGGCATCCATGGAGGAAAGGACGTGGGCGATGGCACGCTGCTCGGGGAGGGGAGGAACATTTAAAACAAAGTTTTTAATTTGTTCTATTGATATACCTTTTATTGTTGTCCCTTGCCCTTCTTTTGCAACGCTTTTCATCTTTGTTAAAAGCAAATATGACAGGAATATTATATCATTCTCTTTATTTATAGTTAAGTTACAGAAGTCTTGACTGGTACAAACCCTCTCTTGTGTATAGGCGACCTTTCCTAAGCCTACTCTTGAAACAAGATGTATGGTATTCGATGGGCATAATATTGTTGAAGAATTAGCAATTGCCTTTTTCGTAATAAACCTCGAAACTGATATATTACTAATATCATCCTCATTTATATCGGAGGATGAAATCCATGGGAACTGCCCCGTCCAAAATGCTTTGATGTTGGTATTAGGTGTTCCTCCACCATTTATCTCCCCAAATGATTCTATTTTATCTTTCTTCCACTCCCCTTGAAATCCCGGCAGTCTTTTCTTTCCGGTGAGCAGTTCTTGCATGGCTCCGCGCTTGATGGCTTGTTTCTTGGCTATCAACTTATCCAAACTGGCAATGAGACTATCCACCTTAGATAAAGCATCGGCTATGCGGCGCTGCTCGGGCAAAGGTGGTAATGGCATCTGTAACGACAAGACAGTTCCTCCTGTAATTAGAGGCTGAGCATTTCCCACACAAAGTGAATTTAAGTTTTTTGTTTTCAATAAGAAATAAAGGAAATCCAAATCAACTTTATATGAACCAATGGCCTCTAATATCAATGCATTATCAGTAATCCATGACTTTTCCTTTATTCTATGGACATTTCCACATAATGCGCCAACCCTGCCAATTGCAATTGAATCTCTGGTGTTAAAGGCATCGCTATAGTTACCAATTTTACCATTACCTCCAATAACTGGAAATCCGTTGCATCCTTTTGATATTCTAATGACGCCTTTCCCACTATGGACATCTGCAAATCCTTTGATTTGCTTCACTTCCCACTCTTCTGGAATCTTCCCAATCTCTGTATCTTTGAATCTCGTTTCAATCATCTTGTTTCTCCTTTCTTTTTTGTGCCAAGGCCTTCACGCGGTTGATTTCCTCCACGAGTTGTTTCTCCGTGGGCAGATAGAGCTGGTATTTGCTGGCAAGGATGGTCTTGTTGTCCTCGGGCAGGGTGAGGCGCACCATCGTGTCGTTCTTGTCGGTGCAGAGCAGAATGCCGATGGTGGGGTTCTCATCGGGCTGGCGCTCGTAACGGTCGTAATAGTTGACATAAAGCTGCAACTGCCCCAAGTCCTGATGCGTGAGCTTATGGTACTTCAACTCGATGACGACGAACGAGCGGAGCAATCGGTTGTAGAACACCAGGTCGGCAAAGTATTCGTTGTCCTCGATGAGCAGTCGCTTCTGCCGGGCCACGAAGGTGAAGCCCTTGCCCAGCTCCAACAGAAAGTCGGAGATATGGTTGATGAGCTCGCTCTCCAAGTCCTTCTCATAGTATTGCGGTTTGCGCTCCAGCCCTAAGAACTCCAATATCATCGGGTCTTTGATGATTTCCATCGGCGACTCCGGCACACGCTCGTTGCGCGCCACGGCCAGGACCTTCTCCTTGTCGTTGCTCAGCAGCAGACGCTCATAGAGCATGGAGTTGATCTGCCGCTCCAACTGGCGGCTCGTCCATCCTTCGTTGACGGCCTCAAGCTCGTAATACTCGCGCTTGTCGGGGTCGTCAATTTGAATTAACATCCTATACTGGGTCCAGTTCAATTGCGAACGCACCGCGTTCGCAATTGGATAAGTACGATAAAACTGCCTGCACATTTCCAGTTGTCTCCTTGAGAATCCGCTGCCATATTCCGGCTGCAAGGCCTCGGCGAGATTCTTGATAAGGTAACTGCCATAGTCGGCACGGTCCTTGCCCTGCTGCTCTTCCTCAAAGATGCGCTTTCCGATGGACCAGTACATCACCACTCGGGCGTGGTCAACGCTCCGCACGGCATGTTCCCGCGCGCTGTCGATGATTTGCCGTATCTCACCGACAAATCCATCCATTGCCTTTACCGGCACAGCCTGCCTGCCTTCACTCTTCTGTATGTTGTCTTTTGACGCTTTCATTTGCTTTGTATTTAATTATTCCTCACGCGGAAGTTTTTTCTTCACGCGGAAGTTTTTTCTTCACGCGGAAGTTTTTTCCTCATGCAGAAGTTTTTTCCTCACGCAGATTTTGCAGATTTCGCAGATTATTCCTCATGCGGATTTTGCATCTTCCTCACGCAGATTTTGCAGATT
>ONYS01000144.1:0-7757 GCA_900322095.1 uncultured Prevotella sp. | reverse complement strand
TCTTCCTCACGCAGATTTTGCAGATTTCGCAGATTATTCCTCATGCGGATTTTGCATCTTCCTCACGCAGATTTTGCAGATTTCGCAGATTATTCCTCACACGGATTTTGCATCTTTCTCACGCAGATTGCGCAGATTTTGCGCAGCCATCTGCGAGATTTGCGGCATCTGCGTGAGCAAACGATATCGCGCAGCCATCTGCGAGATCTGCGAAATCGGCGTGAGGAAAATTCTGCATAAGGAAACATCACTATCATTTAGAGGCCATTCACGACTCGATGTATGCTTTCTTTAATATTATCAGTAGTGAAATTCACCAACAATCCGAGTTTCTTATGGGACAGAACAAGATAAGACCTAAGTTGCTTATAGTTGACATTGCTTAGTTCTTTTACCGATTTGAGTTCTAAGATTACTTGGTCTTCAACCAGTATGTCAAGCCTCAAATCGTTTCTTAATTTATGCCCATCGTAATAGACAGGAACGGCAACTTGCTCCTCTACCTTAAGTCCGTCTTTCTTCATTTGGTACACCAAAGCCTCTTCATAAATTGACTCAAGAAGTCCAGGCCCCAATGTATTATATACTTTAAATATAGCCCCAATGATGACATAAGATACTTCATTTTCAGTCATGTTGCTATTTTCATTTAATCAATTTTATTTCACGTTGATTCTATCATTGATATTATCTCACGCACATAGCGCAGATCTCGTAGATGCCTTTTCTGATGGCACAACTTAGAGATGGCCCTCTATTAGAAACAAATCCGTGGAATTTTTTATTCTGAGTGGTGATGTCAACACTAAGAACAATTAATCCATTCTGGTCGCTTTTTCCACACGCAGATTCCGCAGATCACGCAGATAACTGCGCCGTATCTTCATCTGCCGAACCGTATCTTCATCTGCGAGATCTGCTAAATCTGCGTGAGAATATCTAATAGAATGCATCTACATACTTTAGGCATAACATCACCGCACAGAATATTTTTATCTGTGAGCACGCACTGCGGACGCAATTCATTTCTTCATCTTATCCTCACCCTGCTGCATGTAGAACAGCATCTTGAAGGGTTCTGCCTTAGGCGATGGAATGGATTGGATAAGACGGAAAAGTTGTTGCTGGTCAGCAACATCCGTCATACGCATTTTCCCATCAGATGCTCTCATTTTCAAACTGTGACAATTTGTCACGGTTTCATTTCCTTCTTTCTTAAGCCTTTGTTTAAGCTTTCTCCAATATGCTTGGGGGTCTTTACTATCGGTCAGTATTTCAACCACATCAACAATAGAGAAATACCATTTCTCTTCTTTGTCGTCCCAAACAGTGCGGACTTTCTTTTCATCGAATAATTTGATGATCTCTTTCTTGGTCATAATCAGTCCTCCTTGTGTTTAAAGTTGATAGCCCATCTGCTCCAGGCACTCGCCCACCTCCTTCTCAAGCTGCTTCTCGTTGGCTTCGAGTTGCGGCAGAGTGTCGGCGTAGCGGTCGTGGAGCGTCTGCACACGACTGATGATGCTGAGTACGGCATTGTCCTGCTCCTCATAGAACTTCCCACGGAGGGTCTTCAGCCATTTCTTGTCCACGACAAAGGCCCTCAGCAGGTCGGGGCAGGCGCTGAACGAATCATATTCTTCCTTTACCATTTCGGTGAGGTCGGCCTTCATCTCCTTGAGTTCCTTGGCGAGCGCCTTCTTCAGGTCGTACTGCTCGAGATAAGATTTCCACACTTTCAGATAGTCGTCGTCAGCCCGTTCGCGTACGAGTTTCCTTAGTACGGCTTCTGTCAGGTTGTTGTCGTTGTCGTCGGTGAAGGCGTCGGGCTGCTCTTCTTTCAGTTGGTCCATGGCAGATACTGCCTCCTCTATTTCACTCTCCTTATCGGCGATGGCCTGCAGCTCATCGGGGAAGGTCTCGTGCAGCACGATGTCGACGGGCAGCAGGTCGCACTCCAGGTTCTCATAGGTCTGCGTCTTCTTCCCGTTGCCATGCACCTCGAGCTGCCATCCGCTCTTGGCGATGAGGAAGCAGTCGTCCTGCATGGTGTCGGTCCAATAGTCGCGCAACTGCTGATAGACGTCGTAGGCGTTGACGAGCACGGGCTGGTCACGAAGCACATCTATTAGGCGTTGGCCCAACTCCTCCACGACCTCCTTGGGCTGGAAGCCACGGTCGAGTTGCAGCAGAGTGTTGCGGCACAATGACCAATCGTCGATAAGCCCGTGATAGGCGAGCTCCTGCTGTTGGAAACTCTTGTCCTTGCGCACGGTCTCGGCGATGTCGGCCTCAGGATTGCGCAGCGCATAGTAGCCGTCAGGCTGCTCGGCGAAGAGCGATGCTTTCAGCGTGGGGCAGACCTGCCAGATATGCGCCATGGCGTCGATGTCCTCCTTGGGCAGTCCACCATGGAGGTGGGCCTGGATGTCCTCGTGCACCTCGGTGTCGCGGGGTGCCACATAGCGTGGGATATTGAGGTTATAGTCGTTGGCGGCAATCTCGTCGTAGGAAGCGAAGTGGGCATAGTGGGCCACCTCGTCGCCGACGTCCCACGTGTCGGCGATGAGCTTAATGTCCTCGTCGCGCAGCCGGTTCTTGTCGCCGTCTTTCTTGAATCCCTCTTTGGCATCGATGAAGTAGATGCCCTTGCGCTGCGCCGCGCCCTCCTTGTCGAGCACGATGATGCAGGCGGGGATGCCCGTGCCATAGAAGAGGTTGGGCGGCAGACCGACGATACCTTTTATATAATGCTGGCTGACGATGTGCTTGCGGATGTCAGCTTCTGCACCGCCGCGGAACAGCACGCCGTGGGGCAGGATGACGGCGCCCTTGGCCGTGTCGTTCATGCTGGCGATGACGTGCAGCAGGAAGGCATAGTCGCCACACTTTGCCGGCGGCACGCCCATTTCTTCGTTCCAACGGCCGTACGTGTCGTTGCGCTGGGCGCTCTTCAGCCAGTTTTTCTGCGAGAACGGCGGATTGCTCACCACATAGTCGAAGCGCACGAGGTGACCGTCCTTGAGGAAGAGCGGATTGTTGAGCGTGTCGCCCTGCCGCAGGTCGGGCGTGTCGACGCCATGGATGATCATGTTCATCATGGCCATGCGGATGGTGGAGACATCAAACTCCTGTCCGTTCAGGCTGACGTTGGTTCCCTCGTGGGCTGTGGCACGGGCACGCAGCAACAGCGAGCAACTGCCGCAAGTGGGGTCGTAGGCGTTGACCATCGGACGCTCGTCCTTGTCGATGCCGATGAGCTTCGACATGAGGATGCTTACCTCGGCAGGTGTGTAGAACTGTCCCTTCGACTTGCCCGACTGCGAGGCGAAGTTCTTCATCAGATACTCATAAGCATCACCAATGAGATCGTCGTCGGCTGCGTTGTTGCCGCCGAAGTCGAGCTCGTCGCGCTGGAAGCAAGAGATGAGTCCCGTGAGCGTCTTCACGAGGTCACGTCCCTTGCCCAACTTCTGCTCATCGCAGAAGTCCACGGCATGGAGGAAGATGGGGGCGTAGTCGGGGTTGGCCTCGCCGAGGCTTTTGAGGATGATGTTGATGCCCTCGCCGATGTTGGGCTTGTCCTTCAGGGCGATGATGTCCTCGAAGTGGCAGCCCTCGGGAATGTCGATGAGCAGGTCAGCGCCGGCGCGGTCCTTGTCGCTGAGATATTTCAGGAACAGCACCATCAGCACATAGTCCTTGTATTGCGAGGCGTCCATTCCGCCCCGCAGGTTGTTGCAGCTCTCCCAGAGCGTGCTGTATAGTTGACTTTTCTTTATGGCCATAGGTTGGTCTTTTAGTTTCTTACAAAGTTACGATTTTCATTTCAATCTACCACAAAGTGTGCCCACAATTTCTAGTATTTTTTACTTTTTGGCGGCAATCATGAGTCATTGATGATGCGTGACAAATGTCACGTTTCTTTGTGACAGATGTCACGTTGGTGCGTGACAATTGTCACGTTCGTGCGTGACAACTGTCACGTTCATTCGTGACAATTGTCACGTGACGACCGTCACGTTTCTTCGGCCATCACGCTCGTTCGTGACGACCGTCACGCTCGTTCGTGACAGCCGTCAGAAACGTGACGGTTGTCACGAAAGATCAAGTCAGATTGAGCAGCTATTCCGCAAACTGCAATCCACAGAAAACAGTCTGTGAGGAGAAAAGGGGACAAGTGAAAAAGTCCGTGGATAATTTTATAGGAAAATACTTCATTTCCAGCTCAAGGCTATCGTGGAGGAACTGGTTGGTAAGTCCGCTCCGCTCCCTCACCACCAGTTCCTCCCCCTACCGACAGCCCTATGGGCTATGAACTGAAAATGAAGGAAAATCGGGGCATTGAATATTAGATATCCGCATCCCTTCTTGTAAGGTTTACAAATAATTTGTACTTTTGCATAAGTTTATTATTTTTGTACCCAACATCACCAAGCATCATGATAAAAAGCAGTTCAGACTTCGTAAGCGACCCATTATTGCAATTGATGGCGTGTAACGTTCATCCATTCTCAAAAAGCGACATGATTGACGGAGCCTCAACATTGCTCGGCATCAGGATGAAGAGCACCCGCAATTTCCTGGCGCGATATGAAGGAAGTGTGATTGAGGGTGTAGATGATGATGTTTTGAGCAATGTACCCAAGTATTATTTGAGGCCAGATGCTTGGATAGCGGTGATGAAGTCGATGACGGAAAGCCAGTTCAAGCGCTTGGCATGTAAAGCGCCCGAAAGCCCGACCCCACGCTTTTGGATAAGGAAAGCCAGTATGGATGAGAAAGCCCACAAAGACTTCGTCGAATCGTACTATGCCTTCCTGCATGGCAAGCCCTTTGCCCAGCAAGCCAATAATGTAGGCCAGCCAAAAGAGGTCGCGGACGATTTAAGACCAAAACAGATTCTTCGTTTGCTGGGCACATTTCCATATCAGTTCATCAACCGGCTGGCTGACTTCCCTGAGAACAGTGACTATTTCAAGGAGATAAATGAGCAAATCAAAGATTTAGTGTATGAATACCGTAAGCTGCTCATTCTGAAAGAGGAGCCCGTCAACGAGAAGCTGCTCCTGAATACCTTCATCAACTCGAAGGACTCATCCACAGAGAAGGTGGATGAACGTTTGGGATTTCTCTACCTCTATCTTCATTTCCTAAGAGACGGCAATCTGCAAAAAGCACTCGACAAGGTCAGCAGTTCTTGCGAGGCCTATATCGTGCTGCAGATGATCAGTCTCATCCAAAATAAGGAATACGCGAAAGCCATAGCCCTATTCCAACGCACGATTCGTGGATCGGGCAATCATTTCATGACCGACAATCCCTTGGGCAACTTCTACTACGCCGTCGCCCTCTATCTCGACAAATCTGCCTCTACGCAAAAGAAGGTGAATACAATCTTAAGAGCCAATAGCCAGGACGGTGATATGCACATAGTAGAAAGAACGATATTGAGCACCAAACTCAGCGACGCGCCGTTGGGCTCTTACGATATTTACTCTTCCTTCTCGTCGCCGCTGGAACAAACGCTCTATTATTTCGTTCTCAAGCATTTCCATCGGATTGAAGACGAGAATATACTTCAAAGAATAGACAATTATATCGCGGATAGGGCCAAGAAAGGCCTGAAACTGCTCAATCTGGAGATGAGCGCCGACTTCGACTGCCTCAAGTCTGAGCAGGCCACGCTGGAGAAGGAGACAGGCATGCATCCGTCGCTACCTTATATAAAAGTATTGGCTCCGTGGGAGAAAGTACTCAACGAGATTCTAGACAACGAGAATGTCTCCAACCAGGACAACGGCAAGCCACAGCCTGCCAGCACAGAGCGCATCAGCTATCTTCTCTCACTCGGCGGCTACTATGTGCAGCCACGGCTGCAGAAAAGCCGTGACGGCATCAACTGGTCGGCAGGCCGCAACATCGCGCTGAAGACTTTCCGCGACAGCTACGAACTGCCCTATACCGATCAGGACCGCAGGGTGGCCATGCACGTCGAAGAGTATTCGCGAGGATGGTATGGCAACACCTCGTATGAACTTTGTGGTCCGGCCGTCGTGGAGGCTCTCGTCGGCCATCCACTGGTTTTCGACGCCGATAATCCTTCAACCCGAATCGACATCGTGCGCGACAGGCTGCAGCTGTCGGTGGTGCGCGGCAAGGGGGGATATACCGTCAAGAGCAATATAGGATCTGCCGACGACGTGCAATCGGGCTTCGCCGTATATCAGGAGTCGCCCCAATGTGTCAAGGTGGTAAAGGTCAGCGACAAGCAGCAGCAAAGCCTTGCCCTGCTCAACAGAATTGGCACATTCCCACTTGAGGCCAAGGATAAACTCGCGAAAGTGCTCGAGGCATTCTCACGCGACATGGTGGTGATGAGCGACCTGCTGAAGAACACACAACTCAAGACCGTGGATCCCGACAGCCGCATCTACTTCCGGCTGCAACCCATCGACGATCAGATTATGCTTCAGTTGTTCGTCAAGCCGTTTGCTGTCTGTCCGCCCTATCTGACACCCGCCGAGGGTATGGACATCATCTCCACCACCTTTAAAGGCGAGAGCCTGCAGACCCATCGCGACATGAATGCTGAGCGCAAGAGCCTTGCCAAAGCCTCAGAGCTGCTCCAGCCTTTCGGAGACACGTCTGAGGATGGCAAGTGGCTGTTGTCGATAGAGCAGAGTCTGGACCTTCTCGACCTGCTGAGACAACATCCCGACGCTGGCACCGCAGAGTGGCCTGAAGGGGCGCACTTCAGCGTGCGCCGTAACCATCTCACGCCCTCGGCCATGCACCTCTCCGTGAACAGTCTGGCCAGCTGGTTCGACATCTCGGGCGACATAGAAATCGGAGAAGGCGAAAAATTAAAGATAGCCGAACTGATGGACAAGGTGAGACAGTCGAAGGGACACTTCATAGCGCTCGGCGACAACGAGTATGTGGCTGTCAGTGAGCAACTTCGCAAGCAACTCGCTATCCTCGACAAGATGGGGCAGCAGCAGCACGGACAACTGCGCATTGCCGTATATCATGCCTCAGAATTGGAAGATATGGATAACGAAGGAGTTGACCTCAAGGCCGATCAGCGCTGCCGCGACTTCATCAAGCGAGTGGAAGAGTCGGGCGACTTGAAGGTGCGGGTGCCCCGTAACATCAACGCCGAACTGCGCGACTATCAGAAAGAAGGCTACGTGTGGATGTCGCGTCTGGCCTATTGGGGCGCAGGCGCACTACTCGCCGATGACATGGGACTGGGCAAAACGCTGCAGGCCATCACGGTGCTGCTCAGCCGTGCCAAGGAAGGCGCTGCGCTCGTCGTCGTGCCCACCTCGCTGATACTCAACTGGCGCGACGAACTGGCGCGCTTTGCTCCCGGACTAAACGTGAAGATTCTCAACCAGGCCGGTGACGACCGTGGCGACATGCTTCGCGGGGCTGCCGCTTTCGACGTGGTCATCACCACGTATGGCCTGCTCATCAATGAGGAGGAAAATCTCTGCGCGCGAGAGTGGAACACCATTGTGCTCGACGAGGCCCACACGATAAAGAACCGCGACACAAAGATGTCGAAGGCTGCCATGAAACTTAAAGGCAACTTCCGCATGCTGCTCACCGGTACGCCGGTGCAGAACAACCTCAGCGAAATTTGGAATCTCATGCAGTTTGCCAATCCCAGTCTGCTCGGCTCCTTCCAGCAGTTCACCGACCGCTTCATCACGCCGATAGAGAAGCTTCACGACAAGTCGTCGCAGCGG
>ONYS01000032.1 GCA_900322095.1 uncultured Prevotella sp. | reverse complement strand
TAATTGATTGATTTACAGATACAAAGGTACAAAATTTCCATGAGACTACCAACTTTTTGTCCTCTTTTGTTATGGTGCTTCTTATCCCGAACTGGGGTACATTCTGATTCTGTACACTTGCTTCTCGATTCTGAAGATAATAGTTCTTGAGGGTTTGAAGGAAAATAATTCGCAAATTTGCTAATATTCTCAATAAACTTCATTATCTTTGCAAATGAATAACAATATCCGTCATGGATATAGACTTTGAAGACAAGTCTTTGGAAGAACTCTACACCAGAGGAAAGACAAAAGACCACAAATACAATAAGCTATCTCTAGACGTAGTCAAGAGATATGCTAAAGTGGTCAATATCTTGAAATCTGCCAGGCGGATAGAGGATTTATTCTTAATTAAGTCTCTCCATTACGAGAAGAAAGAAGGAAACCTCAATGGTGTTGACGTTGTATGGATAACACAACAGTACAGGCTATTCTTTTACAGTTCTCCTGATGGTATCGTAGTAAACGCATTGATTTTTGAAATATCCAAGCACTATGAGTAATAAAGATTTAACCCCATTCGTAGCCACACATCCTGGAGAGATGTTAAGGGACGAACTCAAGGAGCGTGGCATGACGCAGAAACAGCTCTCGGCACAGACAGGAATCAAGCCGTCCGTGCTGAGTGAGACGATCAATGGAAAACGAGCTGTATCGAAAAATGTTGCCATTGCTTTGGAAAAGGCATTGGGTATACCTGCTGAGATTTGGATGAATCTGCAGAATCAGTACGACCTCGACACGACAGAGATCGCTAATCGTGACCATGGCCTTGAGACGTTCTCTGTCACCATACCTGCAAAGGATAGAAGTCTCCTTCAGGATCTCGTTCGCAAATTTGGTTGGGCTTGCGTTTTTTAAGGATTATCGATGACAAAGAAGCCAGCTACGGAGGGATGGTCTAAGAACAAAGCTTTGGGATCTTCCTTGAGTGTAAGCCATATCATCCAAAAATCACCTGTCGCGCCACTAATAAGGATGAGGCCGATCAGAGGAAGGATGATAAAATCCAATTATACCTTTTCGGGGCTATTTTTTGGAAAAACAAAGGATATTTGTTATCTTTGCACCCGATAAGGTATAAATGATATATCTATGGCACTGAGCAAACTTTCATTGGAAGTAAAGGCTTTGCGTAAGAAATATAATCTTACGCAAGAAGAATTAGCATTCAAGTCTGGGGTAGGTCTTCGTTTTGTTCGTGAACTTGAGCAGGGAAAAACTACGGTAAGGCTTGATAAGGTTAACCAGGTGCTCGCACTTTTCAATTATGAGATGATACCAGCTCCAATAACAACTGATGAGCCATGAGACAGGGAAAGATTTATTGCAATGGGACAGAAGCCGGCCTGATTATAGAGGATGAGACCGGTTATACATTCAAATATTCCACGGATTATCTTTCCATGGACGGTGTGCAGCCTGTAAGTCTAACATTGCCACTGAGCGATAAACCTTATCACAGCAACGTACTTTTTTCGTTCTTTGACGGGCTTATCCCAGAAGGCTGGATGTTAAATATTGCAGAGCGTAACTGGAAGATAAACCGTCGGGACCGTATGGGGTTGTTGCTCACATGCTGTCGCGACTGTATTGGCAATGTAAGTGTAGAACCATTAATCGAGGAGAAACGATAATGCACAGATGTCTTTTCTGCTATAAACCATTGATGGAAGGAGAAAAGGATTTCCATTCACATTGTGCTAAGAAATTCTTTGGAATAAATGAGGCTCCTGTTTTGCCATATACCCGTAAGAACTTGAACGAACTTGCTACGATTGTTGTCAGTAGCCACACTACCGTAACTGGTATTCAGGCAAAACTGTCCATGGACATAGAACATGACAATACAGGGCGCCCACAACGCCTTACCATCGTTGGAGTTATGGGAGGAAAATATATTCTGAAGCCACAGACGGAACAGTTTGAGCATCTTCCCGAAGTGGAGGATCTTACGATGCATCTTGCCGATATAGCGGGCATCGCTACCGTTCCACATTCGCTCATACGTTTTAAAGACGGTGAGCTGAATTACATCACACGAAGGATAGATCGCACTTCCGATGGTCGCAAGCTCCCTATGGAAGATATCTGTCAATTGTCGGGTAAGTTGACAGAACAGAAATATCAAGGTAGCCATGAAATGATAACCACGATAATAAAAAAGTATTCGTCAGCCCCAAGACTTGATATTGTCAACTATTGGGAGCAGGTCATTTTCTCATGGATTGTTGGTAACGCTGACATGCACTTAAAGAACTTCTCACTTATTGGTGACGGAAGCGGCACCTACAGTCTTGCGCCTGCCTATGATCAGGTATCTACAAAACTTGTAATGCCAGAGGACACCGATGAACTAGCCTTACCTGTAAACGGATTTCAAAAGAAAATACTTCCTATGGACCTTGCACAAGCAATGGAGGCTACGGGCGTGCAGGGAAAAGTTATCGAACGTATTATGAAACGTTTCGCTGGACTTTTCGACAAGTGGAATAAATGTATTGATGCTTCTTTTATAACTGATACTCAGAAAGAGGCTTATAAGACGATCATCAAAAGACATATTGATTCCTTAGCTAATTATTTACTAGTGTAGTTTCTTTGTCGTATGCCTTTATGGCCTGGCTGAGGGAGTGGGGCTCTATTTTTTTTCTTTATTTGCATGGGGGGATTGCTTTCACGTTGCGTCTTATGAGTGAAAGTAATATAAACCGATAATGGAAAAGAAACAAATGAAACGCATGACGCTGGTGTCGGCATTGCTGTCAGTAATACTGTTCGCCACGCCATCTTCAGCAAAGAAAGCCGACTCCACTTACGTGATGCCGCGCCACAGCGCCTACATTGAAATCGGTGGCCCATCAGACTTCGTGGGAGTCAACTACGACCAGCGACTCGGCAAGACCTCACGCTGGGGCTTCCGTGCCGGAGCAAGCTGGTCCTACGACAGCGAAGAATTTCTCAATACCGATACTAAGAAAGAACACTTCATAGGACTCTCGACAGAAGTGAACTATCTCATCGGCGGGCGCCGCAATCATCTGGAACTGGGACTCGGCAACAAGCTCTTACTGATAAAGTTTAATGGTCATTACTACCATTTCCCCGAAGACAACAGTGATGAGCCGCTGGCTTATCAAGTTCATAAAACATGGGTGCGCGACCTCGTCTATTTGAACATAGGCTATCGCCACGTTGCCTTGCACGGCTTCCAGTTCCGCTGTGGCATCACGCCGATGATCAATGTGACAAAAGGCTGGTTGTGGTCAGATGAGTCAAGTACGAAGAGAGGCGACATCATGTTGGTGCCCTACGTCAGTTTCGGTTGGGCGTTTTAAATACAGTATAGAACAGTGAAACAGCTTCGTTTTTATACCTTTATAATCGTGCTCTTCATCGTGATGCCCGCGTTGGCTGGCAGTAAAGGCGGCGAGACCACCATCCGACAGCAGATGGAATGGCTGCACAAGACCAAGAAGGTGAACTTCACCTTCGACGCCTCACTGCCCGTTGACCGCGCCTACCGCGGACCTTCGCTCAAGGGACTGCCGCTCGACAAGGCGCTCAGCACCCTCTTTGAGGGCACAGGCATCAGCTACAAAGTGAGCGGGAAGTATGTCATTCTGAGTAAGCCCCCCACGCGCCACAAGGATGCGCCTCGTCCCGCCAAGGCCGTACCACCTGCCGCACGCCATACGCTGAGCGGCTACGTGCGCGACACAGGCGGTGAGACGCTCATCAACGTGACCGTGTGGGATGAGACCAGCGGACTGGGCACGACAACCAATGCCTACGGTTTCTACTCGCTCACCCTGCCCGAGGGCGACCATCTCGTGAAATATAGCTACCTCGGCTATGGCGAAAAGAAACTCAAGGCCCGTCTGCAAGCCAACCTGCGGCAGGACGTCGTGCTCGATGAGGACAACCGTCTGCCCGACGTGCTCGTTGTGGGCGACCTCAACTCGCCGCTGCTCTCCACGCAGACCGGCCGCCGCTCATTCTCGCAGAGCGACATCAAGACCGGCTACGCCCTGCTCTCCTCGCCCGATGTGGTGAAGACGCTGCAGCGCGTCAGCGGTGTGGCCGAGGGCGTGGAGCTCGCCAGCGGTCTCTATGTGCATGGCGGCAACAACGACGAGAACCTCTTCTTGCTCGACGGTACGCCGCTCTACCAGATTAACCACACCATGGGCCTGTTCTCCTCCTTCAATGCTGACGTGGTGAAGAATGTCGACTTCTACAAGAGCGGCTTCCCCGCACGCTACGGCGGACGATTGTCGAGCGTCGTTGACGTGCGCACCAACGACGGCGACATGCAACAGGTGCATGGTTCCGTGCGCCTCGGCTTGCTCGACGGCGGCATCCAGCTCGAAGGCCCCTTGCAGAAAGGCAAGACCAGTTTCAATATTGCCTTGCGCCGTTCGTGGCTCGACCTCGTCACGCGGCCCATCTTCGCCATCGTCAACCATAACGCCAAGCCCGAAGACGACAAGGTGAACATCAACTACTTCTTCCACGACTTCAACGCCAAGGTGACCCATCTGTTCAGCAAGCACTCGCGACTGAGCCTGAGTACCTATTGGGGGCAGGACAAACTCACTACCAAAGACGACGACAATGGTGGCGAATTGGACTACCGCGAAGTGACGAAGAACCGCTTCAACTGGGGCAACTTCAACACCTCGCTCGACTGGACCTACATCGTCTCACCAAAGTTCTTTGCCCATGTCAGCGGTGTCTATACTTACAGTCTCTCGAAGTTGCTGTCGAAGGATGACTACAACTCTGGGATGGACAGCGAGATAACGTCGCACGAATATAATGAGCACAGCCACCACTCCACCATCAACGACATAGGCTACCGCACCTCGTTCGACTATCGGCCCTCACCCCACCACCATCTGCGCTTCGGCCACGACTTCACCTACCATTACTTTCGTCCGCAGACGAGCAACCAGATCAACATCAATGCTGACAACGAGCAGGGTGACACCCTGCAGAACCGTGCCGCGAGCCGCCTTTCCGCCACCGAATGGAACGTCTATGCCGAGGACGAGATGACGCTTAACAACCGATGGAGTCTGAATGGCGGCGTCAACATGGCCCTGTTCCACATCCAGGGCAAGACCTTCACTACTGTAGACCCGCGTGCCGCCGTCAAATATCAGGTAAGCCCACGTCTCTCGCTCAAGGCCAGCTACACCACGATGACGCAGTTCATGCACAAGATTTCCAACGCCTACATCGACCTGCCGAGCGACTACTGGGTGCCCACAACTCGCCGACTACATCCCATGCACAGCCATCAGTGGGCCGCCGGCGCCTACTGGCAGCCTAACAGGCACTGGCTGCTGTCGCTCGAGGGCTACTACAAGTGGTCGTCGCACCTGCTGCAATACACCAACTGGCTCGGTCTGCAACCGCCTGCCGACAGTTGGGACACGAAGGTCGCCGAGGGCCACGGCCGCTTCTACGGTTTGGAGCTCGATGCCCACTATGCGGCCCACCGCCTGCAATTGGACGCCTCGTATACACTTTCGTGGAACAAGCGGAAGTTCGACAACTATTATCCCGACTGGTTCTACGATAAGTTCGACAACCGCCACAAGGCCAACGTGTCCGTACGCTACCATTACGGCAAGGGCTCCTGTCTCTATGCGGAATGGATGTATCACAGCGGCAACCGACTGACCCTGCCCACGCAGTATGTCAATTTCCCCGATTTGGGACAAGGCGGTTCGCTCGACTTCCTCTACGCCAAGCCCAACAACGTGAGCGCTCCGGCCTACCATCGTCTCGACATCGGCGTGGATGTGCACCACCGCACGAAGCATGGCCACGAGCGCATATGGAACTGGAGCATCTACAACGCCTACTGCCACCTCAACACGATGTGGATTGACTTGAAGTACGATTCCGACCGTGGCGCCATACGTGCCAAGCCGAAAGGATACATTCCTATCGTGCCATCGTTCAGTTATACGTTTAAGTTCTGAGGAGTTTCTGAGTTCTTGAGTTTTTAAGTTGAGTTCTTAAGTTTATGAGTTCTTGAGTTTTTGAGCTTCTAAAATGATTTATTAAGAGTTTTAGCAATGAGACATAGCTATACCATATTATATCTGCTGCTAATGGCAGTCACGCTGACTGGCTGCCGCGATGAGTTCGACATCAACAAAGTGAAGAGTGAGCCGAAACTCATCCTTTACTGCATGCCCACCGTCGGCGACACCACCACCATCATGCTCACGCGCAGCCTGCCCGTCAACCAACAGGGCAAGGTGAGTGAGGTCGACGGCGCACGCATCTCCTATACGGTCAACGGTCATCCCGCCACCATTATCTCCGAAGGCAACGGTCTCTATAAGGCTGTGGCACGGCAGACCGTGGGCGACCGCATCAATATCGAGGCCGAGGCTGACGGACTGCCGGCCGTATCGGCTGAGACAACGATTCTCGAGCCCATACCCATCACCGACGTGACGACCAAGGAGGTGAACGTCTACTCCGACTACTGGGAGGAGACGGAGCACTACCTCCAGCTGTCGGCCTCGTTCAAGGATCCCGCCGAGACGAAGGACTACTATGCCGTGCAGGTGAAAGCGCTTCGGTTCATATATGCCAACGGAAGCACCAGCCTTCAGCCCAGTGCCGATGAAGAAGCTGTCGACACCACAGCGTCGGTCTGCGAGGTGCATACCGAGAGCGACCCGGTATTGAGACAGCTCAACAGCATCGACTACGACTTCGGCTACGACGACAACGCTTACGAATACTTCTACGTCTTCACCGATGACGACTTCAACGACAAGACCTACACGCTGCGTCTGAATCTCAATCGCGACGGCTATGATAACGGCTGGCATTTCTTCAGCCCCTTCTACTACGTCGAACTCTACCACATCACGCCGGAGTTTTACCATTTCGTCAACTCCATTGGCAGCATCGACAAGAGCGACCTGGCCAAAGCCGGACTGTCAAACATCACGCCCAACGTGGGCAATGTGCGGGGCGGCATCGGTATGGCTGCCGGATACGCCTCGGCTAAGAGTAAGATTGTGCAACATGTGTTTGAATAAATTCTTCTGCTTATGAAATATGTCATCCATTATTACAAAGAAGGGCGGCTCGACACGCGCAGGGCACTCCGCAAGGTGCGCTCGCGTGTCGGCGTGCAGCCCGCTGGGTCAAGGCACTATCTGCGCTGGACAGCCATTGCAGCCTCGGTGCTCATCGTGGTTGGCCTCAGCGTCTATGCCCTGCTCAGTCCTTCCACCGTCACGCTGACGGCCCAGGCCGTGCAGCAGGTCTATCATCTTCAGGACGGCACGGTGGTGACGCTGGCTCCGCATGCCTCGCTGAGCTACTCCGCCGACGACTGCCGCCACGTGACGCTCTCGGGTAAAGTATTCCTCGACATCCATCACGACAGCCGTAATCCCTTCACCATCAGCAGCGACCACTACACTATCCGCGACATCGGTACGCGATTGCAGGTGGAAGAGAATGGCTTTGAGACACGCCTCACTGTGGTTGAGGGTGCCGCCAGCTTCGGTTCCAATCAACCCGGCACCGCGGCCCTCGCGCTCAAGGCGGGAATGTCGGCCGTGCTGGGCAAAGGCGACAGCAAACCGCAACTGGACAGTCACACTGACGTGAACACCACGGCTTGGGCCACACACGAGTTCCACTTCAGGGATGCGCCGCTGTCCGACGTTCTAGCCACGCTCAGCAGCTACTACCACGTGCGGCTCACAGCCTCCGATACCAGCAAGCGGCTCACTGCCGACTACGATGCCGACAGCCTCGACGAAATCATCAGTCTGATCAATCAGACGCTTAACGTAAGTATAACGAAAGGAAAATAACATAATATGAAACATTGTCATTTATTGAAAACAGTATGTACGGCAGTAAGTCTGTCAACCATGCTTCTCTGTCTGCTGCCCCTCTCTTCCTGCAAGGACAGTGAAAATACGGTAGACATCCCGGACAAGCCCACCGAGGAGCCCGACACCGTGAAACTGAAGGTCGTGGCTGAGACTTCCCACGTCGACGTTGTGGCAGAAGGCGGCGAGGCCTACGTCTTTATCAAGGCATATTCCTCCTTGAGCGACGCCCCACAACTGACAGCGGATATGCCCTGGGTGAAGGTGGAGCGTAAGGACATCATAGGAGGGTCAAGAGAAAACCATAAAGGATTTTACGAATTGGTCTACGTCCTCAATGTGGATGAGAACAAAGGTTTGGGCCGCGCCTCTACACTCACTTTTACCTATACCGACATCAAGGGCAACGAGGGCGAACCCGTGAAGGTAACGCTGCACCAATGGCCGCGCAACTTTCATTTCTCCGAGACCATCAACGTCAGTCAGCCCGGGCAACTGCCTATCCTCATGGGCGGCAATACGGCAGCGTGGAGCAACCTCAAAGAACTGAAGCTCTCGGGCCAACTCAACACGGCCGACATGCGCACGCTGCGTCTTCTGCTAAGGCGAAGCGTAAGGTCGTATGTCACCTACCGCGATGCGAATGGTGGAACAGCGGAGATCAGTACAGCATCCACCATGAACTTGCGTAAACTGGATATGGGCGACTGCGAACTCGTTGAGGATGGAGACACAGCTGTTGAGGAGTGTATTGAAGACTTTGACGACAATTACGTGCAGACGCATAACGCCTTGGGCAAAGGTGCTTTCTTTGTTACGGGATGCAAGCTCGACAGCATAGTCCTGCCGAGGAATCTTACGGAGATTGGCGCCGATGCTTTCAGGATGTGCGAGAATCTGTCCTATATAGACCTGCCGGCGAGCGTGACCAGCATTGGAAGCTATGCCTTTTTCAATTGCCTGAATATGAAAGACATTCGCATTCCGGACAATTCGGTCTTGAAGTCAATTGGCGCCTTGGCGCTCAACACGGGTTCGCGGCTCAACAGCATCTCCTTCCCATCGTCGTTGGAGGTGGTTGAGAAGGATGGCATTCTTGGTAATGTAGCGGCTGAGAATATCCATGTAAAGTGGACCACCCCACCCACGCTGTCTCGTTTTCGCATCTTGGACATAACCACGCTTTGGGTTCCCCAAGGCACTGCGGCTGCCTACAAAGCTGCCTTTGGATGGAACCATGCCAAAGAAATCAAAGAAGAATAACGATATACAACATTCAAAAAGATGAAAAGACATTTATTTCTAACGGTTATCGCAACGCTGGCAATCAGTATGTTTGTTGCCTGCAACAATGGAGAAGATTCCGACACCTTCCCCCTACTCAACAAACGATCCTTCTCTCTCGCCTCACAGAATCTGGACACCCTCTATTCGGTCGACAAGAGCGCCTATACCTTGGGCGGCATGGAAGTGATGTCTAGAGCAAGCGACACCGTGATCGGCGACCTGAGGTTATCACCGGAAAACACGTCCATCATAGCCAACGGAAAGAAGGTTGGTACGGTCGCTTATCGATACGGCAGAGTAGAGACCATCGACATCCCGGGCCTCTGCACCATATCGCGTCTTGACGACATTCAGGGAAAGCGATGCCCTTACAAGATCCAACCCTATCCCAACGCAGCTGCCTCACCTTATTATATCGTGTTGATCGCAGTGCGTGAGGCGCCAGTAGAGGTTACGATAAAATAAACCGCTAGATGTCAGAAAATAAAGGCCGCATCCGTTTGGGTGCGGCCTTTTTTGCGTTCAACAAAGAAGGCCCACCCCTATCCCCTACCTACAAAGGGAGGGGGGCTATGCTATAGGTGGCAACTGGGCATAAATATAGATGGGGTAAATCACAAAAAATCCAGGGTTTGTTACTGTCTTTTGTGGGACTCATGTTTGCTGACAGTAAACAACTGATCTGCTGACGGCCATCAGCAGATCTGCCGACGGCCGTCAGCAATCGAAATCTATCACAATTCATCTTTGTTTCCCCCTACATTCGACATAGGAGGGCCGTCAGGAATGACGGCCCTCCTACAAACATCCATTGAGTTGCAGCCTGCCGATTAACAAGCAACTACCCATGCCGACAATTGTCAGCAGACCTGCTCTCAATTGTCAGCTGATCTGCTCTCAGTTGTCAGCAAAGCTGCTCTCAACTGTCAGCAATCATCCTTTCCCGATTATCAAAGTAAATATAGGCCGTCCGAACTTGATAAACGGGAATGAAATAAACAGGCAATAATTTGGAGTATTCAAAACAAAAGATTACATTTGCAAATAAAAGATTAAGAAAAATGGAACAGATAAAGACAAAAGAGCAAGCCTTGCAATGGCTTAAAGAAGTCAAGCAGAATAAACAAAGAAATATTGAGCGATTAACGAAGATCGCTGTCGAAGAATATGAAAAGAGAACTGGATTGAAGGCTACACATATCGAAACGCTATAAGACTCGACATAGTCGCTATACAAGAGAACGCGCCATACAAACTAAGCCCGATTGATAGCTCCCATGTAGCTTTCTTTACTAATTTTGGAGTACAATATGTAGCCGGCTTTGATAAAGACGATTTATCAATGCCGTTTACAGAAACGTATCAGTTCTCCATCATCAATATTAACAATAAACGATCGCCCAGTGATCCTAAAGTTAGAGATACAATCATCGCCATTATAGAAAATTTCTTTCATGAGAATCAAGAGGTGATGCTTTATATCTGTGAAACCGGTGATGGTAGACAGTCCATGCGTAGACGACTCTTTGAATATTGGTTTAATCATTATAAAAAGGATTGGAAAATATCTTTCTTTTCTTCAGCTGTTAGAGATGAAAATGGAATTTTGAATTATGCTTCCATTATTCTTAGAAATGACAATCCTCTCTATCGAAAGATAGTAAGGGAATTTACTGACACTATCACCTTGCTAAACGATAAACCAGAACCGTAAATTATGTTTGATAAGAAGATAAGTTGTCGGAAAAATCTATCACCTTTCAAACAACACTGATGCTGAAGCCTCTGTCTACTTCATTATTAATTATCTATTCAAAAATTCCCCCCAACACTAATCATTCTCGATTGTTTTTAGTAACTTTGCCATGATTCTACGTCTTTGTAGAGCAGCGTTATAAGTGAACCTATATTCGTCATAAACAGAAGTGATGCATTCAGACAACGACTATAAATCATTCGTGCAGGAGTTGAAGACCTTCATGCCGAACGACAGAATCTACACCGACCGTCTCCGCACTCTGGGCTGGGGCACCGATGCCAGTTTCTATCGCATGACACCACGCGTAGTGGTGCGCTCAAACGGTGAGCAGGAAATACAGCAGATTATTCGCGCCTGCGTCAACCACCATTTGCCCTTCACCTTCCGTGCGGCCGGCACCTCGCTCTCCGGACAGAGCCTGAGCGATTCCGTGCTCATCGTGGCCGGAAAGAATTGGGAGAAATTCGCCCTCAGCGACGACCACAACACGGTGACCCTGGGACCCGGTATGGTGGGCGGTCATGTAAACCGTCTGCTCAAGCCCTACCACCGCGTGCTCCCTCCCGACCCAGCATCGGTCAACAGTGCCATGATTGGTGGCATCGTGTGCAACAATGCATCGGGAATGAACTGTGGCGTGCATGCCAACAGCGACATGATGTTGCGCTCCGTGCGCATCATCCTTGCCGACGGAACGCTGCTCGACACAGGCGACGAGGCCAGCAAGAAAGCCTTTGCCCAGACGCATGTCGACTTCCTGAAGAAGATCTGCGACCTGCGCGACCGCGTGAGAGCCAACCAAAAGCTGGTGGAGCGCATACATTATAAATATAGTATAAAGAACGTCACCGGACTCAACATCCGTCCGCTGGTAGACTACGACGATCCCTTCGACATCATCGCCCACAGCATGGTGGGCTCTGAGGGCACGCTGGCCTTCCTCTCGCAGGTCACCATGAAGACGCTCCACGACTATCCCTTCAAAGCCTCAGCCATGGTCTACTTCCACACGATGCGCGAGAGCTGCAACGCTGTGGTGAAGATGAAGCAGCTGAAGGCCACTGAGAAGGACATGGAGATGAGCGGCGAGGACCTGATGGTGAAGAGTGCCGAGATGCTGGACTACAAGTCGCTCTCGGCCGTTGACGATCCCGTCTACCTGCAGTATTGCAAGGACGTGGATGCCGGTAAGGTTGAGGGCGTGGAGCCCGGCGACTATCACAACCTGACGGCCATCCTCACCGAGACCAAGGCCACGACCCACGAGGAACTGCTCAGCAAGATAGACAGCATCACCAAGACGCTCAACACCTTCCATCTCTACCGCCCCTGCGTGTTCACCGAGGACCCGAAAGTCTACGGCCAATATTGGGCCATCCGCTCCGGCATCTTCCCGCGGGTGGGCGGCACGCGTCCCGTGGGCACGTCCTGCCTCATTGAGGATGTGGCCTTCCACATCAACGACCTGCCCGAGGCAACCGTGAAACTGCAGAAACTCATTGCCGACCACAGCTACAGCGACGCCTGCATCTACGGTCATGCCTTCGAGGGCAACTACCACTTCATCCTGAATCAGAGTTTCCAAAGTGAGAAGGAGGTGAAGCGCTATGCCGACATGATGCACGACGTGGCCCGACTGGTGGTGGAAGAATATGGCGGATCGCTGAAGGCCGAGCACGGTACGGGCCGCAACATGGCGCCCTTCGTGAAATACGAGTGGAGCGAGGAGGCCTACGCGGTGATGAAGGAACTGAAGCATATCTTCGATCCCGAAGGACTGCTGAATCCCGGAGTCATCTTCAACGACGACCCCAACTGCTTCATCGAGCACCTGAAGCATCTGCCCGTGCTCGACTACGACCTCAGTCAGTTGCCTGAGTCCACCCAATACTTGGTGAAGATGGGCGCCCACCAGTCATCGATGCAGGAGATGCTGGAAGGCGTGAAGACAGCCAACAAATGTATAGAGTGCGGATTCTGCGAGGTCAACTGCCTCAGCTGCGGTCTCACGCTGTCGTCGCGCATGCGCATCGCCACCCAGCGCGAGATCATGCGGCTCACCCGCAAGGATGCCACCGAGGAAGAACGGCGAGAAGGCAAGGAACTGCAAAAGGAATACAGATATTACGGCAACCAGACGTGTGCCGCCGACGGACTATGCTCCACGTCGTGCCCAATGAAGATCAACACGGGCGACATCACCCACCTGCAGCGCCAGTTGCTCATGGACGACCACCCCGCGGCATACGGCATTGGCGACTTTGCGGCGCGGCATCTCTCGCTCTGCAAGACGGGCATCCGTTCGCTGCTCGGCGTGGCCAACGTGGCTCACACCGTGATGGGAACAAAAGTCATGAGCGGCATCTGCAACGGACTGCACCGACTGGGTATCCCCCTGTGGATGCCCTCCATGCCCAAACCTTATCTCCCGAATCCGAAGAGATGGCAAGGAACTTCAGCGGACAACAAGGCCGACAAGGTGGTTTATTTCCCCAGCTGTCTGAACCAGACCATGGGTCTGGCCAAGGGAGCGCCCGTGAAGGACAGCCTCGTCGACGAGATGTGCAAGCTCTTCCGCAAGGGTGGCTATGAGGTCATCTTCCCCAAGAACATGAAGAACCTGTGCTGCGGACAGATCTGGGAGAGCAAAGGAATGATGGACATTGCCGACCGCAAGACGGCCGAGCTCGAGCAGGCTCTGTGGGAAGCCAGTGAGGAAGGCCGCTATCCCATCGTCTGCGACCAGAGTCCCTGTCTCCACCGCATGCGCAAGCTCATGCCGCGCCTGCACCTCTACGAGCCGGTGGAGTTTATCCTTACCCTTTTGAAACCGCGTCTCCACTTCCATCAGCTTCACCGTTCGGTGGCCGTACATATCACGTGCTCGATGCGCGAGATGGGACTGGGCCAAGAGCTCGTCGAACTGGCACAGCTCTGTGCCGACGAGGTGCTCGTTCCTGATGGCGTGGGCTGCTGTGGCTTTGCCGGCGACCGTGGTTTCCTGCATCCCGAAATGAACAAATATGCCCTGCGCAAACTGCGCAAGCAAATCAGCAGCCACCATGTGGAGCGCGGCTACAGCAACAGTCGCACCTGCGAGATTGGCCTGCAGACCCATTCGGGCGTGCCCTATATGGGCATCGCCTATCTGGTCAATGAGGCTACTGATTGAGAGCACCGACTGATCAGACTGGTCTGACTAATCGGACTGATCCGACTAATCTGACTGGTCAGACTGGTCCGACTAATCTGACTGGTCAGACTGGTCCGACTAATCCGACCGGTCCGACTAATCAGAAAAGTCCGACCGGTCAGAAAGGTCCGAAAAGTCCGACAATAAAAAAGCAATGAAGGCCGCACCCCAGAAAGGTGCGGCCTCTTTTTTCTCCGATGAGACGAAACAAGGTATGAAGCGTATAGGAGGGTCGGCATTCCTGCCGACCAAGATTTCCGGACGAGCCACTATAATCGAGTTTCTTTCTTGGCCGTCAGGAATGACGGCCCTCCTACGAACGTCCTACAAGCATCACTCGTTATTCAACGCTCGCTTCGCGGAAATAGAATAATAACGAATAATGCGGACTGACTTTTAGAGCCGTCCGCATTATTCATTATTATTCTCAGCAGATTTTCTCCCCTCCCTCTGTAGGGAGGGGCTGGGGGTGGGTCTAGCTGGGGGTGGGTCTTTGTTCTAGCGTCTCTTATGCGAGAGCACGTAGAGCGGGATGGCTGCCAACTGGGCCACGATGGATACCACGATCATTGCCGTCAGACTATAGTCGTAGAGCGCGCCGAGCAACCAACTGCCAAGGAACCAGAAGATGCCAAACGAACACTCGAAGACGCCATAGCCCGTGGCCCTGCTCTGCTTGGGCACGAGTGTGGTGACGGCGGCCTTCAGGATAGACTCCTGCGCTCCCATGCCGATGCCCCACAAAGCTACGCCCACCACGATAGCCCACTGCGTGGAGATGCCGAAGATGAAAAGGGCGTACGTGCACGAGAGCAACGTTGAAGCAACAAGGGCGAGTGACTTCCAGCGGTCGAACAAATAACCAAAGAAGAGAGCCGAGAAGGCATCTATCAACATGGCGCCCGCATAGAGCAGGGGCAGCGTGGAGACGGAGAAGAGATGAAGCCGGCTGACGTGCATCAGCACCAACGAATAGTCGATGAAGCCGAAGGCGCAAAGACTGATGCCGGCAATGTAGAGCACGAAGCGCCCCTTCATCTTGAAGGGTACCATAACCGTCGGTGTGGGTTCAAACTTTTCGGGATTGGGGAAGCGGCGGCGCGTCAGCCAGAGAAGCACAAGAGTCAAGGCGCCTGGGATGGCAAGCATGGCGAAGCAGAAGGTGTAGCGGTTATAGTCGCTGCCGTCGGTCTTGAACAGCATGATGACGTAGAGCAGCAGCGGTCCCAGGAAAGCGCCAATCTGGTCGAGCATCTCCTGGATAGCGAAACTCTTGCCCGCTCCCTCCTGTGAGGCGGCAAACGAGAGCACGGTGTCTTTGGCAGGTTTCTTGATGGCCTTGCCCATGCGCTGCACGATGAGCAGGGCGCAGGCGGCCACCCATCCATGTTCGCCCACCAGGGCCAGGGCCGGCACAGCGATGATGTCGAGCACGTAGCCCACGACAATCATGGGCCAATAGCGGTGGGTGCGGTCGGTGAGGCGGCCGAAGACGTAGCGCATGCCGTAGCCCACAAGTTCGCCCAGTCCCGACACAAAACCGATTACGGTGGCCGAGGCACCCAGTAGAGCCAGGAAGGCACCTCGGATGCTGCTGGCGCTCTCGTGGGTCATGTCGGAAAACAGACTCACCACGCTGAACATCAAGATAAATACCATGGCGGTGGACATCCCTCTGCCGCATTCCTTACTAGAAAAATTGCTGTTATGATTCATATATGCAAAATTACTATTTTTCTCTGAATTTTTCGAGATGAATATTATTACTAAAAACAGAGTGCTCGTCTTGTTGCAATGATAATAAACAAATTTGGATGAAAGTTGGAGAAAAATAATCTATCCGCGAAATGAGCGTTAAATATCAGATGATATTTGTAGGAGGGCTGTCAAGTATGACGGCCCTCCTGTATTTTAGATCTCCCGTCGGAAATGGGCAGGAAGAAAAGGTAATTCATAGTTGTGCCTCGGAATTATCCGGTGAGGCAAAGTAACTACACTGCGCCGCGCCAGCCAAAATTATGAATTATGAATTAGCGCGGTCATTTGCTTCACCCGCTGGCGCATGCCCTCGATGTCGAGCACACCATAGGCGAAGCCTTTGCGGGTCAACTCCACAGGCAGGCGGTCGTCGTACTTGTCGAAGATGGGCCTCTCGTTGGGATAGAGCAACGTGAGAGGGTCGATGGGCTTCTCAATCTCCTCGCTCATCACCTGTGCCAACTGCAACGGACTCACCTGAGTCGTGAACTGCATCCAGTAGGGACGGTTGGAGTCGAAGCCTTTCAGACCCACACGCGGTCCCACCTTGATGCGCATGAAGCGCTCCAAGGCTAGGAAGGCATAGCTGCCAAGCCACGGGAAGAGCGCATACATGTTTCCGCCCAAAGGCAACAGCCACTTTGCGCCCAATCCGGAGTGCAAGGCGGCGTCCTGCGCCTGCCGCAGCCGCAGTCGGGCATGAGGAAGGAGATAAGGATATTCGTTGTCCGGAAGACTGTCGGAGGGTGCCGGCATAGTGCCCGTCGCCGTATCACTGAGCCGCTTCTGCGCTGTCGCATCATCTGCACCAAAGCCTTCGAGCAGAAGACGGCGCATCCGCTCAAGGATATGAGTATGGATGTCGCCGGGCTCGTCGCCGAAGTAAGCCGGCACGATGCCCTTCACCGGATGACAATAGACAACATGCCGCTTGACATCCACTTCCTCCACCACCCACACGTGGCCGGCGATGGCAATCTTGTCGTTCACGGGTGGCGGTTTGACGATGGTGCCCAACTCTTGCGACTCGCACCGCACGCTATACTCCTCATTCTCCTGGAACACAGCGTAGAATTTGAAGTTGTTCACTTCCCGCTCTCCCGCAATGCCCACGATGAGTCCACCTCGCTCCGTCTGCTCGATGTGGTCAATCTTGAGCAGATGGCGCAGCAGAATGCGGAAGTCGTCCTGCGAGATGTTGCGGAAGTAGCTCAGCGTGAGCACGCGCGAGGCCAGTTCGGCCGGCGTCATCTCGCCTTGCGAGGCCAGCGTGGCCATGGTCTGATGATAGAGCAGACTGTAGGGCAACCGTCCTGAGCGCGGTGGCTCCACCCACTTCTCCTCCAGATAGAGTTGCACGAGCGATATGGCCTGCAGGAGTTTCCAGGGAATGGTCTCGGGCAAGAGCGCACGCGGTTCGGCAGGGTCCTCACGGATGACGAACCACATCTCGGAGGGTTCGCCACGACGGCCCGTGCGCCCCATGCGCTGCAGAAAAGAGGAGACCGTGAAGGGAGCATCAATCTGGAAGGCACGCTCCAGACGACCGATATCGATGCCGAGTTCGAGGGTAGAAGTGGTGCAGACGGTGACGAGACTACCTTCCTCTTTCACAATCTGTTCGGCGCTCTCACGGTAGGACGTGGAGAGATTGCCGTGATGGATGAGGAAGCGGTCGGGCTCGTGGGCGGCCTCACAATATTGGCGGAGCGTAGAAGTGACGGCCTCGCACTCCTCACGCGAGTTGGAAAACACCAAGCACTTGTGGCCGCGGGTGTTGTCGAAGATATAGCGCAGTGCCGGGTCGGCAAGCGCCAGCGGGTCAGCATTGGAGGTGTTGGCGCGAGCTGCCTGACCATCATCGCCGTCGGGATCGCCACCCTTATGGTAATGGTCGGGCTGGATGGTAAAGAAATGTTCCATCGACAGCCGCCACTTGGCCCCTGCCGACTTCACGTGGGGGATGATGGTGCCGCGACCGGTTCCGGCCGAGAGATAGCGGGCCACGAGGTCGGGTTCGCCGATAGTGGCAGATAGTCCGATGCGGCGGGGATTGACGTTGGCTATACGGCAGAGGCGCTCGATGAGGCAGAGCGTCTGACCGCCGCGGTCGCCACGGAGGAAAGAATGAATCTCGTCGATGACAATGAACCGCAGGTCGCCAAAGAGATGCGGTATCTCAGCATGGCGGTGGAGGAGCATGGCCTCAAGACTCTCGGGCGTGATCTGCAGGATGCCGGAGGGATGCTTCAGCAGTTTCTTCTTTTGCGACTGCGACACGTCGCCATGCCAGTGCCACACCGCAACGCCACTCTCCTCGCAGATGTCATTGAGCCGAGTGAACTGGTCGTTGATGAGCGCCTTAAGGGGCGCGATGTACAGACAGCCCACCGACGTTGGCGGTTCTTCCTGCATGAGGGTGATGATGGGGAAGAAGGCAGCTTCCGTCTTGCCCGATGCTGTTGAAGCAGAGAGCAGCAAGTTGGCATCGGTATTGAACAGCGCATCTCCCGCTGCGGCCTGTATGCCCCGCAGCGATGTCCATCCATTCTGATAGATGTACTGTTGGATGAGAGGAGAATATCGAGAGAAAACGTTCATTCTTGTGAGATGCTATGATTATAGTTACTATAGGGGCTATGGTTGCTATAGGGGCTATAGTCTCTATAGATGCTATAGAAGCGATTATTAAATCGTGAATTCCGCAAACTGACTGTCAACATTCTTGTCAGCTTGCTGACCGAGCTCGGGCTTGGCGTAGCTGAAGGCGTCCGACTGGAGGAGCTGGCGGATGTCGGTCTGGGGATTCTGAAAGAGAATATCGAGCAGTTCGATGAAGTCGCGTATCACCTCACGCGGCGTGATGTGGTCGTCGGCGCCGATACGGCCGTACTCTATCTTGATAAACTCGGCCAGGTCGTTGTCGGTGATTGTGCGACCGTAGCCATAGAGACCGGCATGGATGTCGGCAAGCTTCTCGGTGAGAACGAGCATCTCCTCCGGCGTGAGAGGTTGCAGTCGCAGCACGGGTCCCATCAGGTCCTGGGCGCCCTGGGAGGAGAACTTGCCTTCCTGCAGGCGCGAGCGAAGGGCCTCATAGCTGTAGATGCCGCGATGGTGGTCTTCCACGCACTGCGGCGTACCGCTCATCACCATACCGATGTATTGTGCCTTGCCCTGCAGGGCGTCGTTGTACATCGTGAGCATTTTCTCGTAGTTGTACTGCCGTGAGATGCTGTTGGGAATCTTGTAGATGTTGACGAGTTCATCCAGGAACACCATCAGTCCCTGATAGCCCGCCTGACGGAAGAAGAAGGCCAGCAGCTTGAGATAGTCGTACCAGTCGTCGTCGGAGATGATCACCGTGACGCCCAATTCCTCACGGGCCTCTCGCTTCGTGGCATATTCGCCGCGAAACCATTTCAGCACCTTGCCCTTGAGTTCGTCGTCGCCCTCCGTGAAGGCCCTATAATATAAGGTAAGCAGACGAGCGAAGTCGAAGCCGTGGACCAAATCCTGCATGGAGTGGATGACGGCCATGATCTGCTGTTCCACAGCTGAGCCAAACTCAGCGCTGTCCATGTCGAGTCCCGTCTTGGCGGCGGTGTCGGTCTGCACGTTGCTGATCCAGCGGTCGAGCACAAGCGTCAGCGCACCGCCCTCGGGCTTCGGCTTCACGCTGAGGTTGCGCAGCAGCTCACGATAGGTGGCGAGTCCCTGACCCTGGTTGCCCTGCAGGCGGCGCTCGGGTGAGAGGTCGGCATCAGCCACCACGAAGTTGCGGTCCATCACATGATTGCGGATGGTCTGCAGCAGGAAGGACTTTCCGCTGCCATAGCGACCCACAATGAAGCGGAACGAGGCTCCTCCCTCGCCTACTATATCCACGTCGTGGAGCAGGGCCTCAATCTCCTTGCGGCGCCCCACGGCAATATAGGGCAGTCCGATGCGCGGCACAACACCGCCTTTCAGCGAATTGACAATCGTCTGAGCAATGCGTCTTGGTATCTTGTTCATTTTCTGATTTCGTTTTCTATGTCTTCTTTATAATCTTCTATCACGGCCGGTCCGTCGCCGTTGTCCTCTATCAGCAAGTCGCCCATCCAGTCCATGGCCTTCGTGTTGATGCCGTCCACCATCACGCCCAAAGGAATGTGACGGGTGCGCAGAAACTCCTGCCAATTGCCGCCCTGGAGCAGCAGATTGAGAAATTCCATTTCATCGGCAGAGAACACCGCGTCTTCTTGCGGCTCAGGCTCAGCAGACTGGGGCTCAGCGGCCGGTTGCGTTCGGGAAGTTTCCTGCTGCGGTTCGGGGGAAGTTGGTTGCGGCGTCGCGTCCATCTTTTCTTCGTCGGTGAGCAAGGCATCGCGCACCGCCTCGGCGTCGTTGCGTATGCGGTCGAGTTTTGAGAAGTCCACTGCCACCTTCGGTTTCCGGGCCTCGGCCTCTTCGTTCTGCCACGTGTTGATGGTCTGCTGAATGACGGCCTCCACATCAGACTCGATGGGCTTGCGCGAAATTTTCTGTCCCACTTTGAGCGCCAGGCGCAGACGGCGGTCGGTCTCATGGAGGATGTTGCCGATGGGTCCGCCACGCTGGGCCAGGAGCTGGACGAAGTTGCTCGTCGACCAGAGTCCGTTCAGGCAGACATACTTGCGGCGAAGACTGATGACCACCTCCTGCTGTCGCACGGGCTCAGGGTCGTAGAAGACGGCTGAGGCAAACATCGGATGGGAAACCTTCTTCTTCAGACCCATGCAGAGCGTCTCAAAGCGATGGTGCATGCGGGCCTCGTACAGGGGAGCCACAGCGCGAATCACTCTCGGCACCACAGCCTCGACTGCCTTGGGATGCTTCTTATAGAGGGCACCACTGGTGATGGAATAATTGGACAGCGAGGTAACGGTCTGAAACAGCAACTGATCCGTCACCTTGTCGCGGTTGGTCAGCACCACGGCCTTGGCGTCTGTAGACTGTTCGGTGGCAAAGAACTGGGCGATATGGTCCGTGAGATTGTTGTAGACCACAAAGTCGCGCATCCACTGCGACAGGTAGCGCTCGATGGCGGGCTCGGTGGCTCTGTAGTTCTGATAGATTTCTCCCAACAGTTGCAGGGCCTCCTCGGCATCCTTGCAGCCAATCTGCATCAGCAGCTCGTAGATGTAGACGAAGAGATAGGACAAGGGCACTGCGGGCGTCTTGCCCTGACGGAGCAGGTGGCGCACGGTGAAATAGCTTCGCAACTGGGGCACCGACATATCCCTATACGTGGGGAAGTAGCATCGGAAGGGCACGATGTCGGCATCGTCGTCGTAGTCGGCCATCATCTTAGCTTGATAATAGAAGGCGCGGTTGCGGGTGATGGTCCAGGTGTCGTGGAGCATCATGTCGTAGAGCTGCAAGATCCGCTCCGGTACGCCTGAGGGAAGACTGCGGGCCGAAGAGCCACCGCCGGCCGCAGTGCGTGCGGGAGCGGGAGCATCTTCGGGCGGCACGTAATCCCAGCTTCCACCTCCCGCATTGCCCTCAAAGTCGTCGGCATCGGGAAACAGAGGCTCGTCGTCGTAGGATGTGTAGAAATCGCTGCTCATTTTTAGAAACTTCGAACTACAAAGTTAGTTGTTTTTTGGGAAATAACTGCCGGGACAATTGATTTTTTCTTTGGCAGCGGAAAATCATGGCAGGCTAATCCTTAATCGTCGTCGGTTATCGGCCGAAGGCTGCATCTAATACAGCCAATAATCCACTACGTTAAGTATGGGCCAGCATAGGAGGGTCGTCATTCCTGACGACCAAGATTTCCGAACGAACCACGAAGAGTGCAATATGGCATCTTGCTTGGCCGGCAGGAATGACGGACTATCTGCAATCGATTTTCTTGCTTGGCCGTCAGGAATGACGGCCCTCCTACAACATCATTTGTTATTTAACGCCCGCTTCGAGGAATATCGAATAATAACGAATAACTCCGCACAGCCAAATTATGAATTATGAATTGTGAATTATGAATTAGAATAACGCCCGCTTCGCGGAAAAAGAATAATAACCGAATAAAAGGCCCAGCCCCTCCCTTCGGAGAAAGGGACTAGGGGTGAGCCTTTAAAACAAAAAAAGCTCCCCACAAGGGGGAGCCTCAATCACTTATTCATATTATAGAGTTAACCAATCACCGTAAATAAGGAATCGATCAATCATATTCAATGGATTAACCAATCATCTTCTGGATGTCTTCGTCAACAGTTGTGATGCTGCCCAGTCCGAAGCTGTCCTGCAGCACTTTCAATACGTCGGGTGAGACGAAGGCGGGCAGTGTGGGACCGATGTGGATGTTCTTCACTCCGAGACTCAGCAGGGCCAGCAGCACGATGACAGCCTTCTGCTCATACCACGCGATGTTGAAGACGATGGGCAGGTCGTTGACACTCTCAACACCGAAGATCTCTTTCAGTTTCAAGGCCACGACAACCCAAGAGTAACTGTCGTTGCACTGACCGGCATCGAGCACACGGGGAATGCCGTTGATGTCGCCGAGGTTCAGCTTGTTGTACTTATATTTAGCGCAACCTGAGGTGAGGATGACCACATCCTTCGGCAGAGCCTTGGCAAAGTCGGCATAGTAGTTGCGGCTCTTCATGCGGCCGTCGCAGCCACTCATCACGACAAACTTGCGGATGGCACCACTCTTCACGGCGTCCACCACTTTGTCGGCCACGGCAAATACCTGGTCGTGGGCGAAGCCGCCGATGATCTCGCCCTGCTCCAGTGCCTCGGGAGCCTCGCAGTGGCGGGCCATCTCTATCACCTCGGAGAAGTCCTTGTGGCCGTTCTCGTCTGTCGGGATATGCTTCCAACCGGGATAACCGGTAGAGTTGGCGGTGAACACGCGGTCCTTGTAGTTGGCTTTGGGAGAGGGCGGAACGATGCAGTTGGTCGTGAAGACGATGGGACCGTTGAAGTGGGCGAACTCCTCCTTCTGCTTCCACCATGCGTTGCCGTAGTTGCCGACTAGGTTGGAATACTTCTTCAACTCAGGATAGTAGTGGGCCGGCAGCATCTCGCCGTGGGTGTAGACGTCGATGCCCGTTCCCTGTGTCTGCTCCAGCAGCTGCTCGATATCTCTGAGGTCGTGGCCACTGATAAGGATACCGGGACGAGTGCCTACGCCGATGTTGACGCGGGTCACCTCGGGACGTCCGTAGCTGTCGGTATTGGCCTTGTCGAGCAGAGCCATCACCTTGACGCCGTACTGACCGGTCTCCATCACCAAGTTCAGCAGTTCCTTATCGGTAGCGTCGGTACGGGCAATCGTGGCCAGGGCACGCTCCATGAAGGCGATGATGTCGTCATCGGTATGTCCCAGTCGGCTGGCATGCTCATAGTAGGCTGCCATACCCTTCAGACCGTACATTGTCAGTTCTTTCAGCGAGCGCAGGTCAACGTTCTCCTCCTTCAGTACGCCGACTTTCTTGCCCGCAGTCTCATAGTCAGCAGGAGCCACGTCGAAGCTCACCACGTCTGTCTGAGGAAGGGCGACATTATTCTGCTGGGCCAGTGCTACAAGTTCCTTCTTCAGCGTCAAGGCAGCAGTAATCTTGCTGGAGATGCTGTCGTTGTCGAAGTTTGCGTTGGTGATGGTAGAGAAGAGTCCGTCCACGATGACGGCGGCGGCGTTCTCGGGCAGAGCCACGTTGTTCTCTCTTAAAGCTGTAGCCACTGTACCCACACCTTTGAGGGCATATAGGAGCGCATCCATCAGATGAGCTGTAGCGGGCTGCTTACCGCAAACGCCACGAAGGACACACCCTGTTCCGAAAGCTGTTTCCTGACACTGGAAACAAAACATTTGATTTTCCATATCTGTGATTATTTATGTTGTAATTCTTAGTTCTTTTGACACTGCAAAATTACAAATCATTCTCCGTCCTTCAAATGAAGATTTGGGGGTACTTTCGATATGAATTATCGATTTTATCTATACATCAAGAGGCAAGCGTGCTGTGTCCTGCCTTGTAGCGATGGGTATCATGCAGGATGCGAACCTCATACTACCCTTATGTTATTTAACGCTCCGCTTCCCGAATAAAAATAAGACCCACCCCCAGCCCCTCCCTACAAAGGGAGGCTGTAACAAAACCTCCGAGACCTTCACTAGCCAAACCTCCCTACACAAAAAAAATTCTCAAATTCGGGGACAGGTGAAAAAGTCCGTGGATGATTTGGAGGAAAATCGGCAAAGGTGAAAAGTTCCGGGAATAATTTGAAGGAAAATCTCATCCTCACCGTCAGG
>ONYS01000026.1 GCA_900322095.1 uncultured Prevotella sp. | reverse complement strand
TCGTTACTTAAAACGTTAAATATCAGAGCACTATATTAACAACTCAACGGGTGATTTCAGCCTCTGTTTTTCGGAACATCTAACTGGACACCCTAGCAAATTACCTATCGAGTATAATTCTTTATGTGAGAAATCTTATCTGCTGATGGCCGTCGGCAAATCTGCTGATGGCCGTAGGCAAATCTGCTGATGAGCGTCAGCAGATCGGCCGACAGCTGTCAGCAATCTTCTTTCATGGGTTTGCGATGCTATTTTCTGTGATTGTGTCTCTCGTTCTTTCGGCGGGAGACCTGTTATTTCTGTGGTTGCATCTCCCCTCCCTTTGTAGGGAGGGGAAGGGGGTGGGTCGTTATCAATTGCGGATGAGCATACTCGTTGAACTTGTCTTCATCTATCCAAATATAATCCTCGGGCAGGTCGGGCCGCTGCTCGGTCTCAAGAAGATAGAAGTCGGCATGGATGAGACGATGCGTCAACTGATGTTTTACGTCCTTGCAGAGCAAAGTCCACTTCCCCTGCCAGTTGGGCAGAAGACCACCTTCTATCAGCACCGGTTCCCACAGTCCCTGCCAGATATCCCCAGCTTTCCGGCGATGGATGGCCGTCTGTCCCTGACAGCTTATATAGATATAGGTAAAGAAGCGCTCCTTCACCACCGTACTTTTCTGCTTTACGGGCAGTTCCCCCACCCTACCCTCGCGCGCGGCCACGCACTGATCGAGCAGCGGACAAGCATCACAATGCGCATTGCGAGGCGTGCACTGCAAGGCTCCGAAATCCATTATGGCCTGATTAAACTCAGCCGCATGACCTTTCGGCAACAAGTCCTGGGCCAAAGCCGCAATGAGATGCTTTCCCTTCGTGGTATCGATGGGCGTATCCAAGCCAAAGACGCGCGACAACACCCGATAGACATTGCCGTCGACAGCGGTCACATCCAAGCCGAAAGCCAGAGACGCTATGGCCGCAGCTGTATAGTCACCAACGCCGCTAAGGCCTCTTATCTCCTTGAGCGTTGAGGGGAAGTGGCCCAAAGCCACAATCTGACGCGCAGCCTCGTGCAGATGACGGGCCCGGCTATAATAGCCCAGCCCCTGCCACAGCAGCAATACCTCGTCCTCGCTGGCCGCGGCAAGACTCTCCACGTTGGGGAATCGCTCCATGAAGCGTTGCCAATAGCCCAGGCCCTGCACGATCCGCGTCTGCTGCAAGATTACTTCCGACAGCCAGATGGCGTAAGGATCACGCGTATGCCGCCACGGCAAATCGCGTCCGTTGCTACGATACCATTGAATAAGGATGGATGAGAAGTTCTGATTCATGGTGCAAAGATAGCTATTTTTTTCTGATTTTTCGGACTAGTCGGACATTTCGGACTAGTCGGACATTTCGGACTAGTCGGACTATTCTGACTGGTCGGATAAGTCAGACAAGTCCGAAAAGTCCGATAAAAGCTAAAAGGTGGATCTGCCTCACGGCAAACCCACCTTGCACAGAGTAAAAATGTATAGGTATGAACTACATTTTACTAATAATACCCAATTTTGTTGCGCTCAAAAATTTGATGATATTCTGAATCTCAGGGCTGTCGGGCACCTGATCTCTAATCTGCAGCACAGCATCGAAGACACTTGTCTTGCCATGGAACACCAGACGGTAGGCGTTGGCAATATGGTTTTGTATTTTCTTGTCGACCTTCAGATAGTCAAGCAATGGAGTGTTGACGCCATTATACGTCACAGGCGTGCCACCTGCAAGGATATAGGGGGGGACGTCCTTCGAGAACGTTGTACCAGCCAGAATCAAAGCGTTGTCGCCAACACGGATCTTGGGATTGGCGATGACATTACTTGAGAACACAACGCCCTTTCCAATCTCGCAGTCACCGGCTATCTTCGTGCCATAACCAAACACAGAATACTTTCCCACTTTGGTATCATGGGAAATGTGGGAGCCCTCCATCAGGAAGCAGTTGCTGCCAATAACCGTCTGTCCACCGCTGAATGTGGCGCGGTTGACGACGACATTCTCACGGAAGGTGGTGTTGTTGCCAACGATGAGCTCTGTCTTGTCGCCCTTGAAACGGAAATCCTGAGGTCTGGCACCGAGCACCGTATTCTGATAGACCTTGCAGTCATGGCCCAAGCGCGTACCGTTGAGAAT
The DNA here is from genome assembly GCA_900322095.1 of uncultured Prevotella sp. Lineage (GTDB taxonomy): Bacteria > Bacteroidota > Bacteroidia > Bacteroidales > Bacteroidaceae > Prevotella. The sequence goes on along the minus strand of ONYS01000026.1, from coordinate 23,605 downwards.
ATTGGCTCCGGGGGCTATTATACAGTTGTCTCCGATCTCCACGTCTCCCTCCACGTAGGCGAAGGGATAAATATGGACATTCTCTCCAATCTTGGCCTTTGGATCGACGACTGCCTTATCACTTATGATTGTTGCCATAATAATCTAAAACTAAATTCATGAAACAAATGAGACATTAATTGGCTCCACCGCCGAGCGCATAGTAGAGGTCTACCACGGCCTGCATCTTGGAGAAGTCGTCCTGTACCTTAGAGAGCTGCACGTTGAGAAGACTCGACTGAGCAGTGATCACCTCCAGATAGGTGGAAGTGCTGCTGCCCATCAAGGCACGTGTATCTTCCACATTCTGCTTCAACACCTCTATCTGATGAGCCTCGAGCTTGCTCTTCTGCTCTGAAGCGTTGTAGAGCGCGAGCGCATTGCTCACCTCGTTGCCAGCCTTGAAGACAGAATTCTGCCAGGTGTTGTAGGCCTGCTGATACTGGTCCTTGGCTACACGCAGACCGGCCACAAGCTGACCGTTCTGGAAGATGGGCTGAACCAATGAGCCAACGGCAGAGAGCAACCACTTGCCGGGGTTGGTGATGCCCATGCCACCGCTGTTGGTGAAGGCGCCACTACCCGAGATAGTGATCGAAGGGTAGAAGCGCGAGCGTGCGGTCTGCACGTTGTAGAAGCACTGGGCCAGTTGCATCTCGTAGGCGTGAACATCGGGACGGTTGCTGAGCAACTGGAGAGGCACGCCCGTAGAGAAGTTACTGGGCAGACTCTGATCGTCGAGTTTGCCACGGGGAATGTTGCCGCCTGGCTCACCGAGGAGCAGACTCAGCGTGTTCTCTGTGTCGCGGATCTGGCGAAGGAGTTCGGTCTTCTGTGTGAGCGTTGAGTAGTAGTTGTTCTCAGCACTCTGAACACCGGTCGACCTCACGTTGCCCAGTTCTTTCTGGGTTTTCATGATGTCCCAGGTCTGCTTGGTCAGGTCGATCATGCCGTCGAGAATCTCAACCTGCTTATCCATCATCAAGAGCGTATAGTAGCAGTTGGCGATGTTGGAGATAAGCGAAGTCTTCACCGACAGCTGATAGTCTTTCGACTGGAGCAGTGCCACCTGGGCGGCACGCTTCTGCGAACGCAACGTACCGAAGAGGTCGACGTTCCAGCTGGCATTGACGGGCATGCTGTAGACCTTCGTGGCCTTGTTGCCATCCCAAGAGGAGATGGTTCCCTGCGGCGTGAAGCTGAATGAGGGGAGGAAGGCCAACTTGGCAGCCTTCAGCTGTGCCTCAGCCATATCGATGTTGAGCGCAGCGTTGAGCAGGTCGGGATTGTTGGCCAGACCTTTCTCGATGAGTGCCTGCAACTGGGGATCGGTGAAAACGCTGCGCCAGGGCAGATTGCCGAAGCTGGCTGTATCGGTCATGGCAAGTTTGGCGGTTACCGAAGCCGTATCGCGCACCAGTCCGTCGGTCTTCACTTCAGGGCGCTCATAGTTTCCGTAGAGGCTCTTGCAGCCACTCAAGGTGAGTGCTGCAAGGCCAATTATGATAATGCTTGATTTATTCATTGCTCTCAATTATTATTTAAGTCTTCAACTTTTTTCATGAAAGTCTTCAACGGGAATATCGGGCTTGTACTGACGGAGCTCGCTGAGAACATCGTTGCTCATCTCATCCTCAAACTTCAACGGCTTGAACTTCTCTTGCAGCCACTGGAATATGCAGAACAGAGCAGGCACCACGAATAGCTGGACGAGCGTACCGATAAGCATACCTCCGACAGCGGCAGCACCCAGCGTCTGGTTACCATTCTTGCCTACACCAGAGGCGAACATCAGAGGCAACAGACCGATAATCATGGCCAACGACGTCATCAAGATAGGACGCAGACGGGCTGCGGCACCGAGAATTGCAGAGTACTTGATGGCCATACCCGTTTGACGACGCTCGAGGGCGAACTGCACGATAAGGATGGCGTTCTTAGACAACAGACCAATCAACATGATGAGTGAGATCTGCATGTAGATATCGTTGCTGTGGCCGAAGAGGTTGGTAAACAGGAATGCGCCTGCCAAACCGAACGGAACCGAAAGCAATACAGACAACGGCAGGATGTAGCTCTCATACTGGGCGCTGAGGATGAGGTAGACGAACACCAGACAGAGCACAAAGATAAGTGCTGTAGAGTTGCTCGACTCAGCCTCAGAACGGCTCAAGCCAGAATATTCATAGCCATAACCTGTGGGCAGATTATCCTTAGCAACCTGCTCGATGGCCTGCATCACCTGACCAGTTGAATAACCGGTGTTGGTATTTACACTGACATTGATGGCTGTGAAGAGGTTGAAGCGGTTGATATTGGATGGGCCGTATACCTTATGCAAGGTGACGAACTCTGATACGGGAGACATCTCGCCCGAGGCAGTGCGCACATAAATGCTGGAAAGACCTTCAGGTGTCATACGGCTGGCCACATCGCCCTGTACCATCACACGGAACAACTTACCGTAAGCGTTGAAGTTGGAAGCGTAAAGACCACCATAGTAACCCTGCATCACAGACAGCACCACTTTGGGTGAGATGCCTGCCTGCTTGGTCTTGGCCACATCGACATCCACCATATACTGGGGATAGTTCGGGTTGTAGGAGGTCATAGCCTGCTGTATTTCCGGCCGCTTGTTGAGTTCGGCAAGGAAGTCCTTAGTCACGGTGAAGAACTTATTCAGATCACCACCCGTCTTATCCTGCATGGTCAGGGTCACACCGTTCTGCACAGAGAAACCAGGAATCATAGGAGGACCGAAAGCCAGAATCTGTGCGTCCTTGATGCTGGCGGTCTGCTTGTAGATCATGCCGAGCACAGAGTTCTGCTCATAGGGGTTAACCACGAGAGCCATGGGATCCTTATCTTTAAAGGCACGCTTGATACGGTCGGTAAGACCACCTGCGCGTTCCTCAAAAGGCTTCAATTTGATGACGAATGTTGCCTGGTCGGAACCCTGTCCGGCAATGAAGTTATAACCGATGATGGCATTGCGGTGTTGGATAGCCGGGTTGTTGGCCAGCATCTTGTCCACCTCGTCCACAATCTGCTTCGTGCGCTCCTGCGATGTACCAGGATTAGCAGAAATAGTCACGAAGATTGTACCGGTATCCTCATCAGGCACCAGTCCGGTCTTGGTAGTCTTCATCAAAATCACCAATGCTATGATACCCACAACCACAATGACACCCGTGATGATGCGGTGGTTGATGATATGCTCAACACCCTTCTTATACTTATTGGTCGTCTTCTCGAACACACGGTTGAAACCGGCATGGAAGCGAGCCACGAAAGTCTTATTCGTCTTGTTCTCCTCACCCTTGTGCGGTTTCAGGAACATGGCGCAGAGGGCAGGCGACAGCGTCAATGCGTTGATAGCCGAGATGACGATACTCACAGCCATCGTCACACCGAACTCGCGATAGAACGTACCACTCGTACCGCCGATGAACGACACAGGCACGAACACGGCAGCCATAACCAACGTGATGGAGATAATGGCGCTGGAGATCTCGTTCATGGCATCGATAGCAGCCGTGAGCGAATTGTCGTAGCCTTGGTCGAGCTTGGCGTGAACAGCCTCGACGACCACAATGGCATCATCGACCACAATGGCGATGGCCAGCAGCAAGGCCGATAGCGTCAACAGGTTGATGGAGAAGCCGAAGACCCAAAGGAAGAAGAACGTACCAATCAAGGCCACCGGCACTGCGATCATAGGGATGAGGGTAGAACGGAAGTCCTGCAGGAAGATGTACACCACGAGGAACACCAGCAACAACGTGATGAACAGCGTCTGGACTACCTCGGAGATAGAGGCGAAGAGGAAGTCGGTCACATCATACATGATGACGGTCTTCATGCCTGGAGGCATGCTCTTCTGAGCCTCTTCGAGAGCGGCCTTCACGTCGGTAGCGATCTGCGTGGCGTTAGAGCCTGCAATCTGCTGCACCATACCCATACAGGCAGGTTTACCATCGTTGGTCAGGTTCACGTTGTACATCAGCGAGCCCAGCTCTATCTTGGCCACATCCTGAAGCTTCAAGGTCTGGCCCGTGGTCTTACTCGTAAGAATGATATTGTCGTATTCGATTGCTGTAGACAGACGACCCTTATAGCGCAGGGTATACTCGAAGGCGACCTTTGAGTTCTCACCGAACTTACCAGGTGCGGCCTCGATGTTCTGCTCAGCCAATGCAGCAGTAATGTCGGATGGTATCAGCCCGTACTCTTTCATCTTATCAGGCTTGAGCCAAATACGCATAGAGTAGTTGGCTGAAGACGGTGACGACACATCACCCACACCGTTGATACGCTTGAGGAGCGGCACGATATTAATATTGTTGTAGTTTGTTACGAACTGTCCGTCGTAGCGCCCGTCAGAAGTGACGGCATACATGATGACGTTGGAAGTCTGGCGTTTTGACACCGTCACACCCACCTGAGTTACTTCAGAAGGCAACAGAGCCTGAGCCTGCGACACACGGTTCTGCACGTTCACAGCGGCCATATCAGGGTCAGCACCCTGCTTGAAGTAAACGGTGATCATACACATACCGTCGTTGGTCGTCTGGGAGGTCATGTAGGTCATGTTCTCCACACCATTGATGCTTTCCTCCAAAGGCACGGCGACAGACTTCATCACCGTCTGGGCATCAGCACCGGTATACGATGCCATCACCATGATGGTTGGCGGTGCGATGTCAGGATACTGCTCGATAGGCAGCGACACCAATCCGATAGTACCCAGTAGCACGAAGAAGATGGATACCACGGTGGAGAGCACCGGGCGTTTTATGAAATTAGTAAATGTCATTGTTCTTACTGATGTTAAGTTATCTGAAGAAGTTTCCTACGCGTGGGAACTATTGAGAAGCCCTCACACGTCTGGAACCGTTTCCCTTATTTGCCTTTCATAGCCTTGACGAAGCCAGAAGCTGTACCTTGTTCTTTGGAGATATTGGCAGCGTCGGAAATATTCTTCTGATACTGCTCCTCAGTGATGGGCTGGATCTGCATACCATCGGTGAGCTTGGCGATACCCTTGCTCACATAGCGGTCGCCAACCTTAAGACCTGAGGTGACAATATAGTTGTTGCCGTCGTCCTGAGGATTCACCTTGATCTCAGTTGACTTCACCTTGTTGTCCTTGCCTACGACATAGACGAAAATCTTATCCTGAACCTCAGAGCAAGCGTCCTTCGGCACAAGGATAGCGCTGTTGTCGGTGGAAGGAATGATGATGGAACCTGCGCCACCACTCTTCAAGAGTTTCTCAGGATTGTTGAAGTGGGCAATGACGCTCAGTGCACCAGTGGAGGCATCCACTACACCGTTCATCTTCACCACACGTCCCGGATGGTTATAGATCGTACCATCGTTGAGCTGAAGCTTAACAGCAGGGAACGAAGCAATGGCTGCTCTCTCGCTGCCCGATTTCTTCACCAAGTCGAGCACGGTCTTCTCAGGTATGGAGAAGAACACCTCCACGACGCTGATGTCGCTAACGGTTGTCAAAGCAGTGGCAGAAGAGGGGCTCACCAGTGCGCCCACCTTGTAGGGAAGGCTTCCAATATAGCCAGCTGCAGGGCTCTTCACATAGCAATAGCTCAGCATTTCCTTTGCCGAAGCAACAGCGGCCTCAGCCTGCTTCACCTGAGCCAAAGCGCTCTGATAAGAGTTGAGCGAAGTAGAAAGCTCATAGTCGCCGATGATGTTCTTGGCATAGAGCTTCTTGTTGTTCTCATAAGTCAAGCGAAGGGTCTTGGCCTGCGCGTGTGCAGTATTGAGTGAAGCCTGTGCCTGACGCAACTGAGCGGCATAGGTCTCGCTGTTGATCGTGAAAAGAAGTTGACCTTTCTGTACGGCCTCACCTTCATGAACACAGACCTGAGTTAGGAAGCCTGAAACCATTGGGCGTACCTCCACATCGTGGATACCCTTGATGGTGGCAGGGTAAGTGGTCTGCAAAGAGGCACTCGAGGCCTCTACTGTGCGTACGGCAAACTGATTGTCACCGAAGCTGGGCATTCCACCACTCTTGCCTCCACAGGAGACAAGCAAGGGTGCTGCGATTGCAGCTAGCAAAATTGTTTTAATTCTCATACCTAAATATATTATATTAAAAATTTATAGTCAACTAATTATTTCGAATAGAACTTTATAGAGAAAACTAAAAACGCCATTTAAGTTTTCGGTGCAAAATTACCCATTATTATCGTAAATACAAATATTATCTTATGTATTTAACAAAGATTAGTCCCAATTACAAATCATAAACAGAGCAACCCGACAAAGAGTTTAGTTCTGAGCGATTGGGTGACAAATTGCTCATACTACTGGTGTAAAATCTGTTCATTCCGCACAGAGCATTGGCGACTTTCCTTCATAGTGAGAAGTGAAAAAGAACATGTAAGAAAACAAGAACCAATAAGGAAAGGCATTATACTGGTCATTGTCACAAAAGAAAGACAAAGCAACCCTCTCGCACAAAGAGGGTTGCCGTCAGTGGGATGTAAAATAATCTCAGGATAAACTTATCCCCTTACCTATATTATATATAAGAGGCATCCTTCCACACTCTTTCTAATGAGCGGATGGAGAAGCAGTGGCGCTGAGTTGCAAGCCCATCTCCTTGGCCTTGCTCATGAGCAACTTCATCAACGGCTCACGCTCATTGGGCACCTTGTTGTCGAGAACGGCGTCTTTGAGTGTCTGCTTCAGTTGCCCTACCTCACGACTGGGCTTGAGATTGAACATCTGCATGATTTCATTGCCGTCGATGCAGGGCTGAAGCAACCGCTTGTAGTCGCGCTGCTTCAGGTCGGCCAACTTCTCCCTGACGATACGGAAATTATCCAAGAAACGCTGCTTGCGCTGTTGGTTCTTGCTCGTAATGTCGGCTTCGCAAAGCGTCATCAGGTCATCAATGTCGTCACCGGCATCATTGAGCAACCGACGCACGGCGCTATCCGTCACCTCGTCGTCGGCAATGGCGATGGGACGCAGATGGAGCTCAACGAGTTTCTGCACATACTTCATCTTGGCATCCATGGGCATCTTCATGCGGCGGAAGATTTGGGGAATCATCTTGGCGCCAATGAAATCGTGGTTGTGGAACGTCCAGCCCACAACGGGGTCGAAACGCTTGGAACGGGGCTTGCCGATGTCGTGGAAGAGCGCGGCCCAACGAAGCCAAAGTTTATGCTCCTCGTCGTAGTTGTCGCCTTCAGTGGCACGGCAGACATTGTCAAGCACCTCCAACGTGTGATAGAAATTGTTTTTATGCGAACGGCCGTTGCGGGTCTCTACCTCGTCCATAACAGACAGTTCGGGGAGAATCAACTGCAGCAGTCCGCTCCGCTGCAAGTCAACGTAGCCACGGCTGGGGGTCTTGCAGAGCATAATCTTGTTCAGCTCGCCCACGATACGCTCACCGCTGACAATCTTGATGCGGTCGGCATTGCGGGTTAAGGCATCGAATGTCTCGTCCTCAATATAAAAATTCAGTTGGGTGGCAAACCTCACACAGCGCATCATTCGCAGAGGATCGTCGGAGAAAGTAATATCTGGGTCGAGCGGAGTACGGATGATTCCGTCTTCCAAATCGTAGACACCATCGAAGGGATCGACAAGTTGACCGAAGGTGTCATGATTGAGACTCACCGCCATTGCGTTGATGGTGAAGTCGCGGCGGTTCTGGTCGTCCTCGAGCGTACCGTCTTCCACGTGCGGCTTGCGGCTGTCGTGGCTGTAACTCTCCTTACGGGCACCGACAAACTCCACTTCCAAGCCTTTGTATTTCACTTGGGCCGTACCGAAATTGCGAAATACGGAGACGTGCGCTCTCTTCCCGAGTCGGTCTTTCAGTGCCTCAGCAACGCGAATGCCACTACCAACGACCACAACATCGATGTCGTTGCTGGGCCGTTCGAGAAACAAGTCCCTGACATATCCGCCAACAACATAGCATTCCAATTCCAACTGATCGGCGACATCGCCAATGAGATGAAAAATATCCTTATCGAGAAGTTGTGCCAATTCGGCATCTGAGAGCATCCGCATCGTCTTGTATTTATTATTTTAGGACTGCAAAGGTAGCGTAAATCGGTCGAAAGACAAAATAAACACTTGGATTTTTTGGCCGACCACCCTTTGGGATAACGCTCCGCTTCGCGGGATGAAGAATAAAAACGAACAGCACAAACAGCTTTTAACACGAATATCCACGAATGGAACACGAATGCCTCATGAATGTTTTTATGAGGATATTTTCATTAATGATAATCAAGAATAGAATAATTCATGGATAATTCGTGCCTCATTAATGATCATTCATGCTAAAAAAACGACGTTCGATATAAGCGTTTGTGCGGTAGCATGGAAAAAGCCCCCATTGGAAAGGTGACTCGAAATTATGAATTATGAATTGTGAATTATGAATTAGCAAAAAAAAATTCCCTGCCTCCAATCGCTGGAAGCAGGGAAAAAACCTTAAGTCATGGGAAAATATCTAATTCTAAATCATCTAATTTCTGAAGAGCAATCCGTGATCGTCGGCATCCACCGTGATCGGTTTCTCGCGAACAACCTGCTCGGCGAGCAACTTGCGGCTCAAATCGTTGAGCACGTAGTCTTGAATGGCACGCTTCACAGGACGGGCACCGAACTCCGGATCGTAGCCAACGTCAGCAAGATAGTTCACAGCGCGGTCGGTCCACTTCAACTCGAAGCCTTGCTGCTGCAGCATCTTGGCCACACGCTTGAGCTGCAGCTCAACCACCTCGCCTATCTCATGTTTCGTCAGCGGCAGGAACATGATGATGTCGTCGATACGGTTCAAGAACTCAGGACGGATGGTCTTCTTCAGCATCTCCATCACCTGTTTCTTCGTCTCGCGGATGGTGGCATCACGGTTGCTTTCGGTGAGTTTCTCCATCTGTTGCTGGATGTACTGACTGCCGAGGTTGGACGTCATGATGATGATGGTGTTCTTGAAGTTCACCACACGACCCTTGTTGTCGGTCAGACGACCGTCGTCGAGCACCTGAAGCAGGATGTTGAACACGTCGGGATGGGCCTTCTCGATCTCATCGAAGAGCACCACGCTGTAGGGTTTACGGCGGACGGCTTCCGTCAACTGGCCCCCCTCATCATAGCCTACGTAGCCAGGAGGCGCTCCGATAAGACGGGTGACGCTGAACTTCTCTTGATACTCACTCATATCAATACGCGTCATCATATTCTCATCGTTGAAGAGGTAGTCGGCCAAAGCCTTAGCCAGCTCCGTCTTACCGACACCCGTCGTACCCATGAAGATGAACGAGGCGATAGGACGCTTAGGATCCTGCAAGCCAGCACGGCTACGCCTTACAGCATCGCTCACGGCACGTATGGCCTCATCCTGACCAATCACGCGCTTATGAAGCTCGTCCTCCAGATGGAGCAGCTTCTCGCGCTCGCTCTGCATCATTCGCGTCACGGGTATTCCCGTCCAGCGGCTCACCACCTCGGCAATATCGTCGGCAGTGACCTCCTCACGGATGAGTGCCTCGCCGCCCTGTGTGGCCTTGAGCTGCACGGTGATGTTGTCGATGTCGTCTTGCAGACTCTTCAGCTTACCGTATTTTATCTCAGCCACCTTGGCGTAGTCACCGTCGCGCTCAGCCCGTTCAGCCTCGAAGCGCAGATTCTCCATCTCCTGCTTGTCTTGCTGAATCTTGTTGACCAGCGATTTCTCGCTTTCCCACTTTGCACGATAGGCGGTCTCCTTATCCTTCAGCTCAGCAATCTCCTTGTCGAGCTGCTTGATCTTGTCCTCATCGTTCTCGCGCTTGATGGCCTCGCGCTCAATCTCCACTTGTTTCAACTTACGGATGAGCTCATCGAGTTCCTCTGGCACACTGTCGCGCTCCATGCGGAGTTTGGCTGCGGCCTCATCCATCAAGTCGATAGCCTTGTCGGGGAGGAAGCGGTCGGTGATGTAGCGCTCAGAGAGTTTCACGGCTGCGATACAGGCGTCATCCTGTATACGCACCTTGTGATGGTTCTCGTAGCGCTCCTTCAGTCCACGCAGAATAGAGATAGCGTCGACCTCACTCGGCTCGTCGACCATGACGGTCTGGAACCGGCGCTCAAGGGCCTTATCCTTCTCGAAGTACTTCTGATACTCGTTGAGCGTAGTGGCACCGATAGCTCTCAGTTCGCCACGGGCCAAGGCAGGCTTCAGGATGTTGGCGGCATCCATTGCGCCCTCACCGCCACCTGCACCGACGAGCGTATGGATCTCATCGATGAAGAGGATGATGTTGCCGTTGGCATTGGTCACCTCCTTAATGACGGCCTTCAAGCGCTCCTCAAACTCGCCCTTGTACTTGGCGCCTGCAACGAGTGCACCCATATCAAGAGAGAAGAGTTGCTTGTTTTTCAGGTTCTCAGGCACATCGCCGCGTACGATACGCTCGGCCAGTCCCTCCACGATAGCGGTCTTACCGGTACCCGGCTCACCGATCAGGATAGGATTGTTCTTCGTACGGCGCGAGAGGATCTGCAACACGCGGCGTATCTCCTCGTCACGTCCGATCACCGGGTCGAGCTTGCCCTTGCGGGCATCCTCCACCAGATTGCGGGCGTATTTGGAGAGCGCCTGATAGTTGTCGTCAGCACTCTGGCTCTGTACCTTCTGGCCCTGACGGAGTTCCGTCACAGCTTTCATCACCATGTCGTCGGTAAGTCCGGCATCTTTCAAGATGCGGCTAGCCGTATTGTTAGTCTTGAGCAAAGCAATGAGCATGGGCTCAATGCTCACGAACTCATCGCCCAGCTTGCCGGCCACGTTCTGTGCCTCTTGCAGCACTTTCGCGGTGTCGTTGCTGAAATAGGGCTCGCCACCACTTACCTTCGGCAGGTGTTGTATCTCGCTGTCCACAAGAGTTTGGATTTGCTGCGGGTTGACTCCCGTCTTACGGAAGATGAAGTCGCAGACATCCTTGCCCTTATTCATCATTCCGGCCAACAGGTGCACTGGTTCAATGGTCTGTTGCCCGGCACGTTGCGCTGTATTCACGGCTTCTTGAACCGCTTCCTGCGCTTTGATGGTAAACTTGTCGAATGTCATAATTTTATTCCTTTCTTTTTCTGCCCATCCAAGGGACAAAAGACATGCCGATGAATAAAATATGACAAATTGGCAGACGCATCTGATTATCCTCGCCCAGTATGGCAGAGCCGGGCAAGAGTCCGTCTCCAGCTTACATTTGTCTATCTATAATATTTGTATTTTGCAATAATTTACTTATCTTTGCAGAAAAACTAACAATTACGTTTATGGAAGATATCGAAAAGCAGGCCGTGAAGTTGCCTGACAACGCATTCCGGGAGCTGAGGCCCGGAGAAGAGTACAAACCCATCCTGAGCCCCGACAAGGTCTATCCCGAGGTGACACCTTGGTCGGTGAGCTGGGGATTCGTCATGGTGGTGCTGTTCTCAGCCGCCGCTGCCTACCTGGGACTGAAGGTAGGACAGGTGTTTGAGGCCGCCATTCCTATTGCTATTATCGCCATCGGTCTGCAACAGGCCACCCACCGCAAGAACGCCATGGGCGAGAACGTCATTATCCAGAGCATCGGTGCCTGCTCAGGTGCAGTCGTGGCCGGTGCCATCTTCGTGCTGCCCGCCATCTACATGCTCGACCTGCAGGCCAGCTTCTTCAAGATATTCCTGGCTTCGGCCCTGGGCGGCGTGCTGGGCATTCTGTTCCTCATTCCGTTCCGCAAGTATTTCGTGAAGGACATGCACGGAAAGTATCCCTTCCCCGAGGCCACGGCCACAACGCAGGTGCTCGTCTCCGGTGCTCAGGGTGGCAGTCAGGCCAAGCCGTTGCTCCTGGCAGGTCTGATTGGTGGTCTCTACGACTTCCTCGTCAGCACCTTCGGCTTGTGGAATGAGAACTTCACCAGCCGCGTAACGGGCTTCGGACAGTACGTTGCCGACCACGCCAAACTCGTCTTCAAGGTCAACACGGGTGCTGCCGTGTTCGGTTTGGGCTACATCGTCGGTCTGCGCTACGCCCTCATCATCACACTGGGTTCGCTGAGCGTATGGTGGCTCATCGTGCCGGCGCTGAATCTCTTCATGCCCGACACGGTGCTCAACATCTGGGATCCCTCCATCACCACGCCCATCGGACAGATGTCGCCTGAGCAAATCTTCACCGCCTATGGCCGCAGCATCGGTATCGGCGGTATCGCCATGGCCGGCATCATCGGCATCGTGAAGAGCTGGGGCGTCATCAAGAGCGCCGTCTCACTGGCTTCGCGCGAGATCAAGGGTAAGGGAGCCACACAGAAAGACATCATCCGCACGCAGCGCGACATCTCGTTCAAGATCATCGGCTTCGGCAGCGCTGCTGTTCTGCTCATCACCTTCCTCTTCTTCTACTTCGGCGTGATGAACTTCAACCTTCTCCACGCCGTGGTGGCCATCGTGCTCGTGGCTGTCATCGCCTTCCTCTTCACCACCGTCGCCGCCAATGCCATCGCCATTGTGGGCAGCAATCCCGTGTCGGGCATGACGTTGATGACGCTCATCCTCGCTTCGGTGGTCATGGTGGCCGTAGGCTTGAAGGGCGAGGCCGGAATGCTCGCCGCCCTGCTCATGGGTGCAGTGGTCTGCACGGCCCTCTCGATGGCTGGCAGTTTCATCACCGACCTCAAGATAGGTTACTGGATCGGAACAACGCCGAAGAAACAGGAGACCTGGAAGTTCCTTGGCACCATCGTATCGGCTGCCACTGTGGCAGGCGTAATGATCGTACTCAACAAGACCTACGGCTTCAAGAGTGGCGCTCTCGCAGCTCCACAAGCCAACGCAATGGCAGCCGTCATTGCCCCGCTGATGAACGGCCAGGGCGCTCCCTGGCTGCTTTACGGCATCGGAGCCGTGATAGCGCTGATTCTCGACCGATTCAAGGTTTCGGCTTTGGCCTTCGCCTTGGGTATGTTCATTCCGTTGCAGCTCAACGTGCCCTTGCTTATCGGTGGTGCCGTTCATAGCTTCGTCACCAGCCGCTCTAAAGACGAGACCGTCAACAAGGCTCGTGGCGAGAAGGGAACACTGCTGGCCAGCGGTTTCATTGCCGGTGGCGCTTTGATGGGTGTTGTCAGCGCACTGCTGAAGTTTGGCGGCGTTGATTTCGACTATTCGGCATGGTGGGAGAACGTGAACTCCGAGTGGCTGTCGTTGGCAGCCTACCTCCTGCTCATCTCCATTTTCATCATCATGACAAGACCTTCAAAGAAATAATAGGCGGAGGTCCGGCCTTTCTTGTCTATAGATAGAGGAAGACAGGACTTCAAAATCTTAACAACAAAACATCATCAGCCGGCAAAGAATGAGCACTTTCATTCTTTGCCGGCTTTTCTTTTGCCAGCTGTCTACAGGAAATTCAAGAGGGTATTTATGTGCAAAAAACGGAAATTATCAGTTCTATAAGTAATGTAAATTAGTTTTTGTTTATTTATTGACAAAAACTCGAAAGAAAAATTGGAAGTTTTGTAAAAATGATTTAACTTTGCTGTCGGATATAGAAGAGAGCCTTGGCAGGAGGAGACCCTACGGTCATCAAGGCAATGGTTCTTCGCCTGTCCGCATGGCCTTAATGGCCTAGCCAAGGCAAAGGGAGTGTTGATAGCGCAAAACGCATCGACCCAACGAAAAGAATAATTATCTCAAAGAACTTCCTTTTATATCTTCTCTTTTGTCAGACGGTTCCGACAAAAGCTCAAGACCGGTCCTTCGTAGGAAGGCCGGCCTTGTTGTTTTTTATACACCGGTAAGTAATTTCGCACGATTTATTGAGACATGAACATCCGTGACAGCTGTCACGAATGAACGTGACAAATGTCACGAGCCAACGTGACAAATGTCACGAGCCAACGTGACAAGTGTCACGGACGAACGTGACAAGTGTCACGAACAAACGTGACAGCTGTCACGCAAGGTGACGAACGTCACAAATGTACGTGATGAACGTCACGAACGAACGTGACGAACGTCACGAAAGAACGCAACGACCGTCACGAACAAACGCGACGACCGTCACGAACAAACGCGACGACCGTCACGAGACATCGATCAATTATAAATCGTGTAAAAGAAAGATGGAATGAAATCACTACCAATAAAAAAACAGGCAGTTACTACCTTCCAGGCAGTCAATCATCCTTCAGCTATTTCGCGCACATCCATTCGCTTCACTCGTGTCTGTTTCTGAGGTATGGAGTTCCAGGCCAAACTTTGCCTTTAGTGTTTAACGCTCCGCTTCGCGGAATAAAGAAAAAAAACGAATAATAGATAACGCTCGTCCGGAAACCTTCGTCGTCAAGAATGACGACGCTCCTAAAACACTCCTAAAACTCACCTCTTAAACATTTTATTGCTTAATGATTGACCGCCATTTGTTTCTCCCCTCCCTTTGTAGGGAGGGGTTGGGGGTGGGTCTTCTATTTTTTACCCAATCTTATACTTTGCTACAATATCATCCAACGCATGCTCATCGCTGATGGCAGCCACGAAGCGGTCGAGAAGATGGACTTTTTCTGCACCGAAAGTCTTGATGGCTCCAAGCAGACTCTCTTTCACACAATATTCGCGGGCCACACCGCAGATGTCAATCTGCTCAATGTGATGGTCCTCTACAAGCTTCTGCAACATCTGGGCGGAAGGCTCATTGTCGAAGATGGAATACTCCTCGGTATAGGAATTGAGGCCTTTGGTGAGGAAAACGCATTCGCCCTGCGTGGAGAAGGCTGCCTCGACGAGCGAGGTATGGATGCCAGCCCCATCACTGTGCTGCAAGCAGTGAACGGGCCATATACCGCCATTCACTTTGAAAGAACTATGATTGACGGGGTGCCAGTCCTGCGTGAAGACCTTCAATGTGTAGTCGCCATCGTGACTTTTGATATATTCAGCCAATTCGTCCATCATCTGCGGTGCACCCTCCACTTTCAGACTCCCATCGAGAAAGTCACGCTGGGCGTCGATGACAAGCAATAGTTTGTTCATGTTATTTAGTATTGTTGTTTTCTTTCTGCTTCATGAGGATGTATCTCACCTGTGCGCACAGAATGTCGTAGCGCGATTTCAGGGAGTCGCGCTGTACGGTGAGTTTGTTTCGGTCGTAGATGGAGTGAGCACCGTCAAGTTGGCGCTGCGTAGCCTGCAGGGCTGAGTCGGTGGGCCCCACCTCCAGACGCGTCATGTCGAGAGAGGATTTCTGCCATACATCGAGGGCATGCTTACGTCCGTCGATATTCTTCGGGAAACGCAATCTGAAAGATTCTATCGAATCCAGCGACTGCTGATATTTCTTGGCGGCATAGAGCGAGTCGATTTGGCTCAGCAACACGTCGGCCGCATGCTGATTCTTATCCCCGCATCCGCAAAGGATGGCGATGACAACTATAGCAAGTAATTTTCTCATGGCTGCAAAGTTAGTAATTTTTATTCGAAATCGGCGGCAATCATCGGCAAGAAGTTTCTTGGAGCTACTCAGACCGATCGGACTGGTCGGACTAATCGGACTAATCGGACTGGTCAGACTGGTCAGACTAGTCCGAAAAGTCCGAAAAGTCCGAAAAGTCCGAAAAATTCAAAAAAATTCCCTCAAAAAGAAAAAAAAGGCAAAGTGTTTCGAGTTACCATAATAATTTACTAAATTTGCATAGTCCTAATCAACATTGAAAACGATGAAGAAAACAGCCATCCCTTTAATAATATTCGTTATGACACTATTCTGTCTGTCTGGAACAGCTGCCACCTACTCCACCCTTTGGAAACAGTATGAGACAGTTAGAGACAAAGACCTGCCCCAGGACATGGTGAATGTTCTCGACCAGATTATCGCTAAAGCCACTACAGCCAAGGACTACGGACAGCTGCTCAAGGCACAGATCCTGCGCATGGACGTGCGTAGTGAGATTTCGCCCGACTCGCTCTCGGTCGACATCCAGCGGATGAAGCAGTGGCGCTCGGCCAACCACGACGTAGGCTCAAACGCCATCATCGATTGTGTCTTCGCCTTGAACGCCGACAATATGGAAGAAGAAGGACTGACAAAGGCCCAGATTCGCGACAAATATACCCAGCGCGCGCTGGAGAATGCCGACAAACTGGCCGGCATAACCACCAGCGGCTACGAACCCACCATCGTTGCTGAGGAAGAAAGCCGCGTCTTCAACCACGACTTGCTCCACGTCGTAGGCCTCACTTTGCAAAAGACCGACTTTCTCCATACCTATTATATAAAGAAAGGCAACCGTCCCGCAGCCTGCATCACGGCCCTCTACCTGCTGCAACAGCAGAAGAAGGACTTCGACAAACTGCAGAAATCCAAATACGTCCAGTCACTCGACTCGCTGATGAAGGAGTACGACGACCTGCGCGAATGCGGCGAACTGGCTATCGAGCGCTACGACTGTATGGTCAACTGCAGCGACGTCAGTCAGAAAGACCGATACGACTTTATCAACTACGCTCTGGCAAAATGGGGAGAATGGCCCAGAATGAACATATTGAGGAACGCCCGCAACCAGCTGACGCTGCCCAGCTTCACGATGAACATCAACGAGATGGTGCTGCCCAACACCGATTTCGACATCTTCGTGCGCGAGCTGGTCAACATCCGTCAGCTCACGGTCAGCATCACGCGGGTCAACGTGGAAGGCGACACCAAACTCTCAGCCACGTCGCAGAGCGACCTGCAGCGCCTTCAAAAACTGGCCGACCGCACTCCGGCCTTCCAGACCACACGCAACTACTATGGTCATCCTAACTTTGAAGTACTGAGCGACACCATCAAGGCCAGCGGATTGAAGACCGGCATGTATCTCGTTGAGGCAACGGGAGATGCGGCCAACATGAAATACAGGGCCTGCCTGCTCCACGTCAGCGACGTGTTCGTCATGCATCAGCCCCTGCCCGACAACAAGCACCGCTTCGTCGTCGTGAGCGCCACCACCGGTCAGCCCCTTCCCGACGCCGAACTCAAAATCACGACCAACGGAAAAAGCGCGGCCAAGACACTGAAGACCGACAACAAGGGCGAACTGGTGTGGACTTCCGGCAAGAGAGACGCCTGGAACACACAGGTGTTCCCCACGGTCAGCGGCGACCAGTTCACGATGCCGCTGCAGTTGGGCGAGAGTTTCTCCAATTGGAAACAGCACGCAGGCGACCGTCAGCAATACCAGCTCTACACCGACCGCGCCATCTACCGGCCCGGTCAGACGGTGCATGTGGCTGCCATTCTCTTTGAGCATAAAACCAACAACGACGACCACGCCGTGGAGGGAAAGGAATTTGAGATCTCCCTGCGCGACGCCAACTATGAGAAGATACAGACCGTGAAGGTGAAGACCGACGAATACGGAACGGCCCACACCGACTTCGTTCTGCCCCAGACCGGACTCACGGGATGGTTCTCCGTCACCTGCAATGGCGCCTCAACCGGATTCAACGTTGAGGAATACAAGCGCCCGACATTCGAAGTGACGTTCGACAAGGTGACCGAGAGCTATAAGGCTGGCGACACTATTACCGTGAAAGGCCACGCACGCAGCTTCGCCGGTATGCCTGTGATTGGAGCCAAGGTGAACTACAACGTTGTTCGCCGCCCACTGTGGTGGTGGTATTCCAACGGTTCCGAACAAATCACGACAGACTCCTGCCTCACCGACGACAATGGCGACTTCCTGACGAAGGTGGTTCTTTCCATGCCCGACGAAGGCAACCGCCGCTCGGGAATGTTCAACTTCGTCGTCAATGCCGACGTGACCACTTCCGCAGGTGAGACTCAAAACGCCCAAACGGCAATACCCGCCGGCACGAAGGAGACTCAGTTCACCGTGAATCTTCCCGAACGCGTGAGAAGGGATTCGTTGAAGACCATCACCTTCTCGCTCGTCAATGCCGCCAACCAACCGGTCGACCGCACGGTGACCTATCACCTTGAAGGCATCGAGAAGACCTTCACTGCACAAACCAATAAGGAGACTCAGCTCACGGCGCCTTTCACTACCCTCAAGTCGGGTCGCTACAAGCTCCTCGCTGCCTCAGGAACCGACACGTTGAGCAAGGAATTTGTAGTTTTCGACATCAGCGACAAGCATCCGGCCACAACAACAAAGGAGTGGTTCTGGACATCTGCCGACCAGTTCCCGCGCGATGGCCGTCCCGTGTATGTGCAGGTAGGATCGTCGGACAAGGATGTTCACGTCTGCTATACCTTCATCAGCGGTTCCAAAGTATTGGAAAGCGGAACGATGGACATGGACAACGCTATCAAGACCTACAAGATCAACTACGATAAAGAATACGGCGACCAGCTGGAGATGAACTTCGCGTGGGTGAAAGACGGCGTATGCCACCTGCTGCGCCACGAGATCCGGAAGCCCCAGCCTGCCGACAAGCTCGACATGAAGTGGTCGACATTCCGCGACAAGGTGCGCCCGGGCGATGAAGAGACTTGGACGCTCAACATCAAGCATCCCGCCAAGGGCAAGGACATCTTCTACGACGAAGAGCATGCCACCGACGTTCCCACAGGAATCCAGCTCATGGCCGTGCTCTACGACAAGAGCCTCGACACGTTCAGCCCGCTGCAGTGGGCACTGAACATCCCTTATTATAGAAATGTAGAGAACAGCCGTTGGGAAGGAAGCAAGATCGACCTCATGTCGTTCTTCGGCGAGCAAAGCTATAAGGACCTCGAGGAGCATCCGCTCGTCTTCTCACATATCGATGACCAACTGCTCAACTTCTACACGGCTGAGGACGAAGTATTCTTCACGGGATATGGCAGACCGAGGCTTGCGATGCGTAAAGCCAAGGGAGTCATGGCTTTGGCGGCTACCAATGAGATTCAGGCTGACGCCGCGGTGGCCGACTCCACAATCCTCGGTATGGCGCCACAGGCAATTGAGGAGAAAGCCGTTCAGGAGAAGCCATCCGCTCAGCAGGGAAATCCCAGTCTGAGAGAGAATCTCAACGAGACCGCCTTCTTCTATCCCACACTGATGGCCGACGAGAACGGCGACGTGAACATCTCCTTCCGTCTGCCCGAGAGCGTGACGACATGGAAGTTCATGGGACTCGCCCACGACAAGAACATGAACCGCGGAATGCTCGAAGGCGAGACCGTGGCCCAGAAGCAGTTGATGGTGCAGCCCAACATGCCGCGCTTCGTGCGCGAAGGCGACGAGGCCCAACTTTCGGCAACCATCACCAACACAACCGACCAGCGCACGAGCGGCGAGGCTACGTTGGAGATTCTTGATGCCGAAACAGAGAAGACCGTCTTCACCCAGCGGCGCAGCTTCCGACTGGGCACGAAAAGTGAGCCCGCAGCAGTCGTAACGTTCAACGTGCCGCAACTGAGCCCGAACATCTACGTGGCTCGCATCATCGCCGAGACCAGAAACGGCAGCGACGGTGAGCAGCATTATCTGCCCGTGCTGTCCAACCGTGAGTACGTCACCAATACGGTCGCCTTCACGCAGAACGGCAAGGGCACGAAGACCATCGACCTGAGTAAGCTCGTTCCCGAAAAGGCCAGCGTCACGGTGGAGTACACCAACAATCCCGCTTGGCTGATGATACAGACGCTCAACTACGTGAGCGACGCCCGCGACAACGACGCCATCTCACAGGCAACTGCCCTCTATGCCAACAGCCTCGGACGCTGGATCATGAACTCCAACCCGAACATCAAAACCATCGTTAAGGACTGGCAGCAGAATCAGGAAAAGAACCTTACCTCCTCATTGCAGACCAACAGCGAGCTGAAGAACCTCGAGCTGAACGATACGCCGTGGATGCAGGAGGCCAAGGGCGAGACCCAGCAGATGCGCAGCCTCGCCAACTTCTTCGACGAGAATACGCTGAACTTCCGGCTGAAAGACAACCTCTCGAAACTGAAGCGCCTGCAAAATGCCGACGGCAGCTTCAGTTGGTGGCCTGGCATGACGGGCAGTCCCTACATGACAGTAGCCGTCTCCGTCATCCTGTCAAGACTCAACGACATGACGGGAATGCAAGGTCAGAACGAGGATATCATCAATGCGGCCTACAGTTATCTGAAGAAGGAGATTGCCAAGGAAGTGGTAGAGCTCAAGAAAGAAGCCAAGAAGGGCGCCAAGGACCTGCGCCCCTCTGAGATGGCCTGCAACTTTCTCTATCTCTCGGCCATCAACAACGAGAAGACCACCAGCGATATCGACTACTTGGTGGACCTGATTGCCAAGCATCCAACGTGGCTGACCATCTACGGAAAGTCGATGGGCGCCATCATCCTCAACCACTTCGGCCACAAGCAGGAGGCGCTGACCAACCTGAAGAGCATTGACCAATACTCCGTCTACAAGGAAGAGATGGGCCGCTATTTCGATACGCCGAAGGCTCAGTACTCTTGGCGCGACTACAAGATTCCATCTCAGGTGGCAGCCATCGAGGCCTTCCAACGCCTCGACTACCGCAAGGGTGAGCTCGTTCCCGACATGCAGCGCTGGCTGCTCCAGGAGAAGCGCACGCAACTCTGGGACACGCCCACCAACACCGCCGATGCCGTCTATGGCTTCCTGCGTGGCAACACCACCCAGCCGCTCGCCGTCAAGGAGCAGACCGTTCTGAAGATTGACGACAAGACGCTGTCCAACGAGGGCGCTACAGCCGGACTGGGATACGTGAAAGACCATATCTCGGACATCAAACCGAGGACATTCACGGCCGAGAAGACTACGGACGGAACAAGCTGGGGCGCTGTCTACGCACAGTTCTGGCAGAAGAGCAGCGACGTTGCCTCTGCCACAAATGGAATGACGCTCAAGCGCGAACTGCTCCATAGCGATGGAACGCCCGTTAAAGGCGACCTGAAGGTGGGCGACAAGGTGAAAGTTCGCCTCACCATCACCGCCGACCGCGACTACGACTTCGTTCAGGTGCAGGACAAGCGCGCCGCCTGCATGGAACCAGTGAGCCAGCTCAGCGGCTACCGTTGGGGATACTACCTCGCACCGAAGGACAATGTGACCAATTATTACTTCGACCGCATGGCTAAGGGACGCCATGTAGTCGAGACTGAATATTACATCGACCGGGCCGGAACCTATCAGACGGGCGTCTGCACGTCGCAGTGCGCCTACAGTCCAGCATACGGAGCCAGAACCGGTGCTATAACCATCTGCGTAAAATGAAAAAGTTCTTTATTATCTCTGTAGCGCTCTGCCTGGGATGGCTGGGCGCTGACGCACAGCAAATATCCGCCGAACAAGCCACTGTCGACTGTGGTCAAGTGGTGTTTGCACACCCCGTAACCGTGGAATACAAGTTGCGCAACGATGCCTCGAAGCCACTTGTCATCACAAAGGTCTACACCAGTTGCGGCTGTGCCACGGTGAGTTATCCCAAATCGTCTATTCCAGCTGGTTCCGACTTTGTTGTCTCTGCCACCTACGATGCCCAGCAGATGGGCCACTTCGAGAAGCTTGTCGGCGTCTATGGCACCAATGGCGATCAACCGTTGATGCTCACCATGAAGGGCGTCGTCGTAGACAGGAAGTTGGATTTCTCGGGCCAGTATCCCTACAAGGTGGGCGACTTCCTCTGCGATGTGGCCGACGTGGAGTTTGACGATGTCAACATTGGCGACAAGCCCGTGGCAACCATCCACATCATGAACAATTCCGACGAGACGCTGTCGCCGACCATGCTCCACATTCCGGCCTATCTCCGTGCGACGGTTTCGCCTGCCAAGTTGGCTCCCCGACACACTGGAACGGCTACCATCACGCTCGACTCGCGCCGCATACGCGACTACGGACTGACGCAGACGGGCATTTATCTGGGTTCGGGTGCGGGCGATAAGGTGGCACCGGAAAAGGAAATCACCGTCTCAACCGTGCTGCTGCCCAACTTCACCATGACGCAGGAGCAGCGGCTGAAGGCTCCTGTGATGGCGCTGTCGGCACAGGAGTTCAATCTCGGCTCCTTTGGAAAGAAGAAGAAACTGAAGGGAGAGATCATCATTACCAACCGCGGACGCAGCACGCTGCTCATCACTTCGCTGCAGATGTTCACCACTGGCTTGCAGGTAGAGCTCGACAACCGCAGTATCGCTCCCGGCGATAAGGCCAAATTGAAGGTGACAGCCATAAAGGATGAACTGAAAAATGTGCGTACCTCACCGCGTGTGCTGATGATCACCAACGATCCAGAACATCCGAAAGTTACGCTTAAAGTGAAGACGAAGAAATGAACGACGACTTGAAAATAGAAATTGACGAAGGAAGCGGTTTCTGCTTCGGTGTGACCACGGCCATCAAGAAAGCCGAGGAAGAACTGGAGAAGGGAAGTACGCTCTACTGTCTGGGCGACATCGTCCACAACAGCATGGAAGTGGAGCGGCTGAGCAAGAAAGGACTGGTCACGATCAACCATGAGCAGATGGGGCAGTTGCACAACGTGAAAGTGCTGCTTCGCGCCCACGGAGAGCCGCCCGAGACCTATGCGATGGCCGAGCGCAACCAGATTGAGATCATCGACGCCACCTGTCCCGTGGTGCTGGCCTTGCAGCGCCGCATCAAGCGCCAGTTCGACGCCAACCCGCAAGCACAGATCGTTATCTTTGGAAAGAACGGACACGCCGAGGTGCTGGGACTCGTCGGTCAGACCCATCAGAAGGCCATCGTTGTGGAAAGTCTGGACGACGTGAAGCGGCTCGACTTCAACCGCGACATCTTTCTCTATTCGCAGACCACGAAAAGTCTCGACGAGTTCCACCACATCATCGAATACATTCAGGCCCACATTTCCCCGTCGGCCACATTTAAAAGTTTCGATACCATCTGCCGCCAGGTGGCCAACCGCATGCCCCACATTGCCGAGTTTGCCTCGCGCCACGACCTGATTCTATTTGTCGCTGGCCGCAAGAGCAGCAACGGACGGGTGCTCTTTGAGCAGTGCCGACAGGTGAATCCCAACAGCCATCAGATAGAATGCGCCGACGAAATCGACATGCAGTGGCTCAACGGCGTCCACACCGTAGGCATCTGCGGAGCTACCAGCACGCCGAAATGGCTGATGGAAGAATGTAAGGACAAGATAAAAGACCAGAAGACTCTGGAGTAATCTGGGAGTGAGGTTTCAATAAGCTGAAAGATGCTTGCTTTTCTAGCGGAAAACAATCCGGAAAAGCAAGCATCTTTCTTTTGTTTCAAGCTGAAAACACTCAGCTATAAAGCGCAAATCGCCTGACAGCTATAGATTAACCGACAAGACATAAAAAGGCCGCCCCTGGAGGCGGCTTTTTCATTTCATTATAATTAATCGGGACAAGTGAAAAAGTCCGTGGATAATTTTATAGGAAAATCGCTGTCGCGTAAAATTGCCTGACGGCATAAAATCCTGCGGCAGTAACTACTCAGTCTTTTTGACATGATGGTTCGGAACGACTAAATATTAGTCGTTCTCTGATAAGAGTCTTCCGATAAAGTCATCCTTGGGAGCCATG
>ONYS01000031.1 GCA_900322095.1 uncultured Prevotella sp. | reverse complement strand
TCGGCGGAATACAACAAAACTTGATTTCTGTGACGAACAACTTTAAAAGACTTTAACTTTAGAACTTAGCTGCGCCGACAAAAAAGACTGAGTAGTTACCAGAGAAAAACATGTGGCTGAATGATGGTTAAATCATAAAATATTTGTAAGTTTGCAGAATCAAAGAATTTAAAGATATAAATAAGCAATAAGGATTATAGATGGATTTCCAGCTTACTTCTAAATATATGCCTACGGGTGACCAGCCCGAGGCTATCCGCCAACTTACTGAGGGTATACAACAAGGCGTCCCGGCACAAGTGCTGCTTGGTGTTACCGGATCGGGCAAAACATTCACCGTTGCCAATGTGATTGCCAACGTGGGAAAGCCAACTCTTGTCCTGAGCCATAACAAGACTCTTGCCGCACAGCTCTATCAGGAGATGAAAGGATTTTTCCCGAACAATGCTGTGGAGTATTACGTCTCTTATTATGACTATTACCAGCCGGAAGCCTATTTGCCAACGACCGACACATATATAGAGAAAGATCTTGCCATCAACGATGATATCGACAAGTTGAGGCTAAGTGCCGTGTCGGCCTTGTTGTCTGGCCGCAAGGATGTTATCGTTGTCTCCTCTGTATCATGTATCTATGGCATGGGAGGACCTACGGCTCTTAATGCAAGTATCATCCATATTAAAAAGGGACAGAAATTGGATCGCAATGAGTTCTTGCGATCGTTGGTCGCTTCGCTCTACGTTCGCAATGATATAGCTTTAGAACGTGGCAACTTCCGCGTCAAAGGAGACACGGTGGATATCGCCATGGCCTATAGCGACAATGTGCTTCGCGTGACCTGGTGGGATGATGAGATAGACTCTATTGAGGAAGTTGATAGCCTGACCTTCCACACGATAGATACATTCGAGGACTACCAGATCTATCCGGCCAATCTGTTTGTCACTACTAAGGAGCAGACCGAGAATGCCATCCGCAATATACAGGACGACCTCGTAGAGCAAGTGGCCTATTTCAAGGAAATGGGCGATGAAATCAAGGCCCAACGCATCAAGGAACGAGTGGAGTACGACATAGAGATGATTAAGGAACTGGGGCATTGCTCTGGCATCGAAAACTACTCACGCTATTTTGATGGCCGTCAACCGGGCGACCGTCCTTACTGTTTGCTCGACTTTTTCCCTAAGGATTACTTGATGGTGATAGACGAGAGCCATGTCACCGTGCCGCAGATCAATGCCATGTATGGCGGCGACCGCGCCCGCAAGCAGAACCTCGTGGAGTATGGATTCCGCCTTCCCGCGGCTTTCGACAACCGTCCGTTGCGTTTTGAAGAGTTTCACGAGATGCTCCATCAGGTGATCTATGTCTCTGCCACTCCGGCCGATTATGAACTACAGGAAGCCGAAGGAGTAGTGGTGGAGCAGATAATCCGCCCGACAGGTCTGCTCGACCCTGAGATCGAAGTACGTCCAAGCGAGAACCAGATTGATGATCTTCTGGAAGAGATTGTCGAGAGGGCATCCCGCAATGAACGCGTTCTTGTCACTACACTCACTAAGCGAATGGCCGAGGAACTCACCGAATATCTGCTGAACCACGGCGTCAAGGCCAATTATATTCATAGCGACGTGGCCACTCTTGACCGAGTGAAGATCATGAACGATCTCCGCGCCGGAGTCTTTGATGTGCTGGTAGGTGTGAACCTCCTGCGTGAGGGACTTGATTTGCCCGAAGTGTCGCTCGTTGCAATTCTCGATGCCGACAAGGAAGGATTCCTGCGCAGCCATAGAAGTTTGACACAGACAGCCGGACGTGCGGCAAGAAACGTCAATGGTAAGGTCATCATGTATGCCGACGTCATCACGGACAGTATGCAGAAAACCATCGACGAGACGGCCAGAAGAAGGAGCATCCAGCTGAAGTATAATGCCGACCACAATATTACTCCGACGCAGATTGTCAAGTCGATTTCTACGTCGCTGCCCACATCGAAGTCTGAGGGCGAGAGTGGCAAGCCGGCTCCTAAGCCAACGATGATGCAGCCGCAAGTCTACATCGAGCCCGAGGATACAGCAATGGTTGCCGACCCGATTGTGGATCAGATGACCAAGGCGCAACTGGAGAAGAGCATTGCCAACACCACACAGCTGATGAAGGAAGCTGCAAAATCCTTGGATTTTATCCAGGCTGCCCAATATCGCGATGAAATCGTTCGTTTGCAACAACAACTCGAACAGAAACAATAGAAAAAAGCAGAGCGGAATTGCCGAAGCCTGTCAACTTTCAGCAATTCCGCTCTGCGTTTTTATAATCTTTGGCCGAATGCCCCAAACAATATTGGGCATGAGGCTTTGTCATCAATAAGGTACATCACTCTGCATAGTGGGCAGACCATCTATGTCTCCACCGTTGAGTCGGCTGCCGATGATCTCTCCTCCCTGATCGTCTGCATCCAGAGGGGTGAACTGATTTTCTTCTGGATTGAGGAAGGCGGTGTATTCGCCCTTGAAAGTCAGCAGCACATCCTTAGTAGCACCTTTACGGTGCTTGGCGATGATGATCTGTGCCATGCCTTTCAAGTTGTTGCCTTTCTCATCTTGTAGGATATGGTAATATTCTGGACGATGGACGAATACCACCATATCTGCATCCTGCTCAATAGCACCCGATTCTCGCAGGTCGCTAAGCTGCGGGCGTTTGCCGTCTATGCCCTGGCCTTCACGGCTCTCCACTCCACGGTTGAGCTGCGAGAGGGCTATAATGGGAATGTCGAGCTCCTTGGCCAGTCCCTTCAGTGAGCGCGATATGGTCGAGACCTCTTCCTGACGGTTGTTGAAGCGCATGCCGTTGGCATTCATCAACTGCAAATAGTCGATCATAATGAGCTGCACACCTTTCTCGCGAACAAGTCGGCGGGCCTTGGTTCTCAACTCAAACACCGACAGTCCCGGAGTATCGTCGATATAAATAGGTGCGCCCGTCAGTTGGCTCAGATTCTTGTCCAGTCTCTCCCACTCGTCCGGCGCCAACTGTCCGTTCAGAATTTTTGAGCCCTTGATGCGGCAGGTATTGGAGATGAGACGGTTGACAAGTTGCACATTATTCATCTCGAGCGAGAAGAAACCTACGGGAATCTTATAGTCTACGGCCGCATTCTTGGCAAGACTTAAGGCAAAAGAGGTCTTACCCATGGCAGGACGACCGGCGATGATGATCAGGTCGCTTCGCTGCCAGCCGCTCGTCACCTCGTCGAGTTTTGTGTAGCCCGAAGGTATACCGGTAATACCACCATCGTTGGCCGAAGCCTTCGTGATGGCGTCGACGGCCTGCTTGATCACAGGGTCAATTTGGGTGAAATCTTGGCGCATGTTCTTCTGTGAGAGCTCAAAGAGCGCACCCTCTGCCTCCTGCATCAGGTCGTCCACGTCCACAGTGGCATCGAAAGCCTTCGTCTCTATGTTCGAGGCAAAATGAATAAGCTGCCGGGCCAGGTATTTTTGGGCGATAATGTGGGCATGGTATTCAATATTGGCCGAGGAGGCTACGAGAGAAGACAGCTCCATGACGTAGGGCGCTCCTCCAATGGATTCCAGGTCGCCCTGACGGTCCAGTTGGTCGGCCACGGTCATGAAGTCGACTGGACGTTCGTTCAAGTTCAATGTCTGAATGGCCTGATAGATCTTTTGATGGCGCGGATCGTAGAAACTCTCCGGGTGGAGCATCTCTGAGACCATAGAGAAGGCGTCCTTGTCGATCATCAGTGCGCCTAGCACAGCCTTTTCTATATCAAGGGCTTGGGGCTGAAGATGCCCGAATGATGGATCTATGGGTGTATTGGATGTTGTCTTTTTTCTTGTTGGAGTATTGGGCATAGCTAAATGATTTTTGTGCAAAGTTACAAAGAAATTGGATTCCGGCCTATGCATTTGCATAATTTTTCTTACCTTTGCCATGAACAATAAGAATACAACTATGGTAGTTTTTCCTTGTGCTAAAATCAATCTTGGACTGAATATCGTTGGCACCCGCGCTGATGGTTACCACGATATAGAAACCGTCTTCTACCCTATCCCACTGACAGATGCTTTGGAAATCAAGCACATGGACGAGGAATTTCCCTCTGACGTAAACTGTGACCTAAAGATCACGGGTAATGCAGTCGACTGCGATGAGGCCGACAACCTCGTGGTGAAAGCGTATAAGTTGCTGGCTGCAGACTATGATCTCCCTCGCATCCATGCTCATCTCTATAAGCGCATACCCTCGCAGGCTGGACTGGGAGGCGGATCAAGTGATGCGGCTTTCATGATCAGGCTGCTAGACGAACGTTTCCGCCTGAATCTGGGTATTGCCGTGATGGAGCGCTACGCCGCCCGTCTGGGTGCCGACTGTGCGTTTTTCGTCACTGCTGCTCCCGCCTTCGCCACAGGCATTGGCGATCAGCTTGAACCGGCCGATGACGAGCGAGGAAACCTCGAAGGTTACTATATTGCAATCGTGAAACCTGATGTTGCTGTCTCTACACGGGATGCCTATAAGAATGTGAAGGTTGAGAAGCCTGAAATCTCATGCCGTGAGATCGTACGTCGGCCAATTGATACGTGGCGGGACGCGCTGCGCAATGATTTCGAAGACAACGTATTCAAGATTTATCCCCTATTGGGCGACATCAAGGAGCGCCTGTATCAGCTTGGTGCTGTCTACGCGCAGATGTCTGGAAGCGGAAGCGCACTCTTCGGAATCTTCAGAGATTTACCAACAGAGCTTGACCAACAATTTCCTTACTGCTTTACTTTCACGTCTAAGCTATAAGAATCCAGGCGACTCTTCCCCAATAAATAGTAAGAAAGAAGTAGTAATTATTGGCTTGTGTCATCCGAAAAAATACTTAGTATGGGAGTATCGCAAGCCCATTGTTCATTGCTTTTCTCAAGGGGACGCAGGAACCTATTATTTATTCTGTATAACAGAAGAACATTATCATCTATGCTTTGAGTGAGAGCTATCTTATGCATTGTGTATTATAATTTGTAAATGAATCATGTCATTTTTGGAGAGTTCGCAATTTTATATTAACTTTGCAAAGAAAATAATTGTATAAGAAGTAACGATGGAAGTAGCAATCATCAAGTACAATGCTGGTAATATCTTTTCTGTGGTCAACGCCTTGAGGCGAATGGACATAGAACCTGTGCTGACCGACGATCGCGAGATTATCAGTCGAGCCGACCGAATCATCTTTCCCGGACAGGGCAGTGCAGAGACCACAATGCGTTATATCCGCGAGCATCACTTGGATGACCTCATCCGTTCGCTGCAGCAGCCTGTGTTGGGTATCTGTGTGGGACAACAACTCCTTTGCCGCCACTCGGAAGAAGGCAACGTAGACTGTATCGGGATATTCGACGTCGACGTCAAGCGCTTTCAGCCTTCTCGCCGGGAAGATAAGATACCTGCTATGGGATGGAACCAAATCCGCGACTTGAAATCAGATCTCTTCAAGCAATGGAAAGGTCGGCCGGATGGAGATATGCCCTATGCCTACTTCATCCACAGCTACTACGTGCCTCGGTGCAAATGGACTATAGCCGAGGCCGATTATATCCTTCCCTATTCCGCCGCACTGAAACGGGACAACTTCTATGCCGTGCAGTTCCATCCCGAGAAAAGCGGACGCGACGGAGAGCACATCATCAGAAACTTCTTGGACTTGAAAGACTGACAGATTATGATTGAACTCATCCCTGCAATAGATATCATCAACGGAGAGTGCGTGCGTCTCTACAAGGGCGACTACGCGCAGAAAACTGTCTACAACAGCGATCCTGTTGCCGTGGCCCGGCAGTTTGAGAAACTCGGCTTCAGGCGGCTGCACGTTGTTGACCTCGACGGCGCTAAAACTGGACACGTGGTCAATGACCATGTACTGCGAAAAATTACCGAGGCAACTGGACTTGTAGTCGACTTTGGTGGCGGTATCTCCAGCGATGAGGACATAGAGAAAGCCTTTCAGGCTGGCTGCAGCATGGTGACCATTGGCAGCATTGCAGTCACTCAGCCCCAGCTAATGGATAAGTGGCTGAAGAAATATGGACCCGAGCATATCATTCTGGGTGCTGACGCCCGCAACGGCTACGTCTCCATTCATGGGTGGAAGCAGGATTCCAAAGTCGAACTTTTCAACTTTCTTGATGACTATTTTCAAAAGGGTGTTCGCAACGTGCTATGTACCGATATCAGTAAGGACGGTACGCTCACAGGCCCTTCGACTGCGCTCTATAAGAAGATTATGAAGCGTTTTCCCGAGTTGAAGCTCATTGCGAGCGGTGGAGTTGCCAGCGACGACAACATCCTCAGTCTGCAGAACGAAGGCATACCGGCAGTGGTCTTTGGAAAAGCCTTCTATGAAGGCCAAATCTCGCTGCCACGACTCTACAGCGGCTTTTCTCTGGCCAAACGTATCATCCCGTGTCTGGATGTGAAAGACGGTCAGACTGTAAAGGGAGTCAATTTCGTCAATCTCCACGTTGCCGGCGACCCCGTGGAACTGGGCAAGGCCTACAGTGACGCCGGTGCCGACGAACTGGTGTTTCTTGACATCACGGCCAGTGTTGAGGGCCGCAAGACCTTCAAACAGATGGTGTCGCGCGTGGCGAGGGAAATCAATATCCCCTTCACAGTTGGCGGAGGCATCAACAGCATCGAGGACGTGGAAGAACTGCTGGGAGCTGGTGCCGACAAGGTGAGCGTGAACACAGCAGCCCTCCGCCGACCGCAACTCATTCACGACATTAGCAGTCGCTTTGGCTCTCAGGTGTGCGTCGTTGCCATCGACGCCCGCAAGGATGCTGATGGATGGTTCTGCTATGTCAAGGGAGGACGTGAGCGCACGGACAAGGGGCTCTTCGACTGGGCCAAAGAAGCCGAAAGTCTTGGTGCTGGTGAGATTCTCTTCACGAGTATGAATCACGACGGTACGCAGCAGGGATTTGCCAACGAAGCCTTGAGCGAACTCTCCCTAAACCTCAGCATTCCGATTATTGCCAGTGGCGGTGCCGGAACCATGCAGCACTTCCTCGACGCTTTCACCATCGGTAAGGCCGACGCAGCCTTGGCAGCCAGCGTATTCCATTACGGTCAGATAGCTATTCCGGAACTGAAAGCTTTTCTGAAAGGCAAAGGAGTTAACATACGCATATAAATACACTTTGACACTATGAATATAGATTTCGAAAAAGGCAACGGACTCGTTCCGGCTATCATACAGGATGCCGACACCCGGCAGGTTCTCATGCTGGGATACATGAATCAAGAGTCGTATGAGAAAACCCTTGCAACGAAACGCGTCACGTTTTGGAGCCGGTCGCGTCAATGCTTGTGGACCAAAGGCGAGACGAGCGGAAACTTTCTCAATCTTGTGGACATCAAGAGCGACTGCGACTACGACACGTTGCTTGTCCGCGTACATCCCGAAGGACCAGTGTGCCATAAGGGTACGGAGACTTGTTGGGGTGAGGAGAATAACTTTAACCCAATAGAGTTTCTCTCTGAATTGCAGGATTTTATCAATCAGCGCAAGGATGAAATGCCCGAAGGTAGCTACACTACATCTCTCTTTCTGAAAGGCATCAACCATATTGCCCAGAAAGTCGGTGAGGAAGCCGTAGAGACCGTCATCGAGGCTTGTGCGGGAAAAGACGACAAACTCGTGTATGAGGCTTCAGACTTGATTTATCATCTCATCGTGCTCCTTTCGGCCAAAGGCTTGAGAATTGAGGATGTGGCCAAAGAACTGCTCCTGCGCCACAAGCCCGATTGGGATAAAGACCGCAGGCTGGCAAAATACAATAAAACCATCGAAAAAAAGACTGATACAACATGCTGATAGAATATAAGAATGTCGACATCTTCCAAGACGACATGAAGGTGCTTGAAGGTGTAAACTTCCACGTTGACGAGGGTGAGTTTGTCTATCTTATCGGTAAGGTAGGATCGGGCAAGAGTTCACTGCTCAAGACCCTTTACTGTGAGCTCGACCTGCATCCGGAACACTGCGAGAAGGCTGAAGTGCTTGGACGCCGGATTGTAGATCTAAAACGCAAGGACATTCCTGCCCTGCGCCGTGAAATGGGAATTATCTTCCAGGACTTCCAGTTGCTCCACGACCGAAACGTATTCCAGAATCTCAGGTTCGTGCTTCGCGCTACAGGATGGAAGAAAAAACAGGACATCAGCCAGCGTATTGACGAAGTGCTCAACGACGTAGGTATGTTGGAGAAGAAGAACAAAATGCCTCATGAACTTTCTGGAGGTGAGCAGCAGCGCATCGCGATTGCACGTGCACTACTCAACAAGCCCAAAGTGATTATTGCCGATGAGCCCACAGGCAATCTAGACATCGAGACAGCAACAAGCATCGTTGCCCTGCTGAAGAATGCGACAGAGTCAGGGACTGCCGTGGTAATGTCGACCCATAACATTCAGATGCTCGACCGCTTCCCTGGGGTTGTCTACCGGTGCAAAAACCACCATTTCACCGACGTCACGAAGGAATATAACAAGATGGACCTCTCGGAAGATGCTGAGACAGAGGACAGCAACAGTGTAGAACAATAATAAAGATAGGATATGAAAGTAATGAAGTTTGGCGGTACATCCGTTGGTACCCCGGAGAGAATCAAGAATGTTTGTAAACTCATCACAAAGTCGGGCGAGCCTACTTTTGTCGTGCTGTCGGCTATGAGCGGTACAACCAACTCTCTTGTAGAGATTACGGATTATCTTTATAAGAAGAATCAAGAAGGAGCTTCCGAGATCATCAACCGCTTGGAGGAGAAATATATCAAAGTGGCCAACGAACTGTTGACAACCGAAGCAAGCAAGCAGAAAGCACAGGACTTCCTCAAGAGTGAGTTTGAATATCTCCACTCGTTTACGAAGGACTTTTTCACCTCTTTTGAAGAGAAGGCCATCGTCGGACAGGGAGAAATCATCTCAACAAATCTCGCTGCAGATTATCTTGAAGAACAAGGCATTAAGGTAGTGTTGCTCAACGCGTTGGATTTTATGCGTACGGACAAGAACGGTGAGCCTGATCTGCAATATATCAAACAGAAGTTATCGGAATGCATGACCGCTAATCCCGATTACCAAATCTATTTGACCCAAGGATTCATTTGCCGCAATGCTTACGGCGAAGTGGACAACCTGCAGCGTGGTGGCAGCGACTATACGGCATCGCTTATCGGCGCAGCCATTCAGGCAGAGGAGATTCAGATTTGGACGGACATCGACGGTATGCATAACAACGATCCTCGATTTGTTGAGCATACAGAGGCCGTCCGACAGCTCAACTTTGAAGAGGCTGCTGAGTTGGCTTATTTTGGTGCGAAGATTCTCCACCCCACATGTGTGCAGCCTGCCAAATACGCAGGAATCCCCGTGCGCCTAAAGAACACAATGGATCCTGAGGCCGAGGGCACCATCATCGACAATGTTTCCGTGAGAGGTAAGATTAAAGCCGTCGCTGCCAAAGGTAATATCACAGCTATCAAGATCAAGTCGAGCCGCATGCTGGGTGCCGCTGGCTTCATGCGCAAGGTGTTCGACATCTTTGAAAGCTATCAGACCTCCATCGACATGATTACTACGTCGGAGGTTGGCGTAAGCATGAGTATCGATAACACATCTCACTTAACCGAGATTGTCGACGAACTGAAGAAATACGGTACTGTGACCGTAGATTCAGACATGTGCATCATCTGTGTTGTGGGCGACTTGGACTGGAGCAATGTGGGATTCGAAACCATTGCCACCGACGCTATGAAAGATATTCCTGTGAGAATGATCTCCTATGGTGGCAGCAACTACAACATCTCCTTCCTTATTCGTGAGGCCGACAAGAAGAAGGCGCTGCAGAACCTCAATCGTGTAGTTTTTCATCAATAGACAGAATTCCCAAATATGACGATAGATAATTTTCCTATAGAGAGTTTCCAGAAAATGGAAACTCCCTTCTATTATTATGACAGTCGCATATTGAGCCAGACGCTGGACAGCATTCGCAAGGAGCTGTCAAGATATGACGGCTTTGTGATGCATTATGCTGTCAAGGCCAATGCCAATCCCAGCGTGCTGGGCATGATAGCCAGGGCAGGACTTGGCGCCGACTGCGTTAGTGGCGGTGAGATTAAAGCCGCTTTGGATGCCGGTTTCCCTGCAAAGGGTATCGTGTATGCAGGCGTGGGCAAGAAAGACTGGGAAATCCGATTGGGACTGGAGAAAGGGATTCTCTGCTTCAACGTGGAAAGCATTGCCGAGATGGAAGTCATCAATGAGATTGCCGGCGAGATGGGTAAGGTGGCTGATATCTGTCTGAGAATCAATCCCGACATTCGTGCCCATACCCACAAGAATATCACTACGGGGCTGGCTGAGAATAAATTCGGGATTGCCCTTTGCGATATGTTCCCTGCCATAGAGGAGGCACAGACTATGCAAAATATCAACTTCATCGGTCTGCATTTCCATATTGGCAGTCAGATTCTTGACATGACCGACTTCGTCTCGCTGTGCAACCGTATCAACGATATCCAGTCGCAGTTGGAGCAGCAGAACATAAAAATCAAGATCATCAACGTGGGTGGTGGCTTGGGCATCGACTATACAGATCCAGAGTCTAATCCCATTCCCGACTTCAAGTCTTACTTCAGCACCTATGCCACCCATCTCCATCGGCGTGGCAATCAGCAGGTTCACTTCGAATTGGGACGGGCCGTTGTTGCTCAGATGGGTAGTCTGATCACGCAGGTGCTTTATGTTAAGCAGGGAGTCAACAAGCAGTTTGTCATTGTTGATGCCGGTATGAGCGACCTCATCCGTCCTGCCCTCTATCAGGCTTACCACAAGATAGAGAACATTTCCAGTGATCTGCCTTTGTCCACATACGACGTAGTGGGGCCTATCTGTGAGTCGAGCGATGTCTTCGGCAAACACATTGACATCAACACGACCCATCGTGGCGATCTCATTGCTATACGCTCGGCCGGTGCCTATGGTGAAATTATGGCCAGCCAGTACAACTGCCGCCCACTGCCTAAAGGCTATCTCATGT
The DNA here is from genome assembly GCA_900322095.1 of uncultured Prevotella sp. Classification (GTDB taxonomy): domain Bacteria; phylum Bacteroidota; class Bacteroidia; order Bacteroidales; family Bacteroidaceae; genus Prevotella. The sequence continues at coordinate 13,239 of ONYS01000031.1, read as the reverse complement.
AAGGTCTGCATTCTTTGGTTGCTGATGGAGTGCACGGTGATATACCTCTTGGTATTCAATCGTGTTCTTCAGAAGCAAACTAAGAAAGTCATCTTCATTGTTAACTCTTAAAAAACTACTATTCATGGGCTTTCAAACTTCAATAGCAATAGATTTACCAACAATTATCTCGTTTGTCGTCCTGCTTGTCGTCGCCTTCATAGCACCGCTGATGAGTCCCTTTTTTAGAAAGAAAGGAATCTTTCAGCAGATGCATGAAGATGACGGAGAAGGCGACAGTGCAGCTGAAAGCGAATCCGTGCTCAGCCCTATTACAGTGGTCATCACCACTCACGACAATGCCGTGGATCTGGAGCGCAACCTGCCCTTGTTTCTCCGTCAGGACTATCCTGCGGGATTCAGGGTTATCGTCGTGGCCGACGAGACCGACAGCGAAACGATTGATGTTCTGAAGCGATTTGCCACCGACAGCTCACATCTCCAAGAGACAGCGATAACGGGCAGTGAGTCGGCGAAGATCTCTACCGTCAATGCACAATTGTATTATATCTTGCTTCCTTCTTCCAGCCGGTATATGAGTCGGAAGAAACTCGGAGTTACTCTTGGCGTAAAGGCAGCCATGACCGACTGGGTATTGCTTACCGATCCTTTCTGCCATCCCGCCAGTGACCAGTGGCTGAAGGCAATGGCCAAGAAAGCCACAGAGGATAAGAACCTCGTCTTGGGATACACTAGATTTACCGAAGAAGCACCCGATTACATGCGATTCCTGCGTCTCCATACAGATATCTATCTGATGCGTCAGGCTATACGCGGCAAGGCATTCCGCTCCCAAGGAAGCAATCTGATGTTCCGCAAGGCCGAGTTCCTCGAGAACGAAGGCTATAAGGGCAACTTGGAATTGATCAGAGGTGAGTACGATTTTATCGTCAACAAATTTGCCCGCCAAGACGGCACAGCCCTGCAACTCAGTCCTGAGTCGTGGATGATAGAGGATGTTCCGGGAAAGAAAGCCTGGCGCAACAAGTTTCTTTTCACTCTGGCCAGTTTTCCCAAACTCGAGCGCAGTACTGGAATACGCTTCCTCTACAGACTTGATCAGGCAGCCTTGCACATCAGCCTGTGGATGCTTTTGGCTTCGGCTGTGATCTTCGGCTGCTTTCAGCAATGGATTGGACTAGGAGTGGCAGTACTCGCTCTCATCATCAACATCATTGTTAATACCCTGGTCTGCAGGTCTGCGGTCAAGGAGTTTGACCCTGAGCTGCCGGCCAGTAAGCTCTATGTATTTCAGCTTCGCGTCTTATGGACACGCATGCTGATGCGGCTCCGCTATCGGAAAGCAAACAAATTGGATTTTACAACTCACAAGCAGTAGGCTTCACTTATGCGTATCCGTTTTTTCATAGCTCCTTCTCTTCCAAAAGACCATGTCGGGAGACTTTTGGCTGAGGCTCTGGCAGCCGCACTCTCAGAGAAAGACGGTCTGCAGGTTGTCTGTTCTTCTAAATCCCCCTTGTCCAACGGTCATCCAGAGTCAACACCTCATCTAGTGCATGTCTTTGGTGCATGGGATAATGCCGCAGCTACATTTCTTTTCAAAGCCAGAAATCGTGGGATACCCACAGTCTATTCGCCAGTGGGAGGACTGATTTCATGGAACAAAGAACAGGAGGGCATTCAACGTCGCATAGCTCTCTATGCCCGCCAGCTTCGCATGATCGGTCAGGCGGAGGCAGTCGTTACCTTCAGTCAGATAGAAAAACAAAGCGTAGAGAAAATGAAGAATGCCATCCGGTTGGAAACATTCGCTAATCCCATTATCACCAACACGGTCACGATGGATGGCCTAGTCGGTCAGATGATAAAGCTCTATGAGCAGGCAGAAAAATCGTTTGACGAGAAGGTACGTCAGCAGATTAATAATAAAATCTTCGCATGGAAGGATTCAGTGAGCATCCATGCCATCCTTTTCAAACTCTTCTATCTTCAGCATCAGCTTCATCAAGGCGTCATTCCACACGATTCCATCGCAGAACTGGGCCAAATGATGATGACTACCGACTATAATGAGGACGAGATGAACGATATTCTTCAACAACTAAAGATGGATAAATGGATAGCCAGACTCGAACAAATTCTTAGCGAGACAGACGGCCTCACCGAAGGTTTCATGCCTTCACCACCTCTGAACGACTCTACAACAAAAAGAATAAAAAACTTCATTGAGCCTTAATAGAGAGACTGGCTTTTCTGATTGGGTAGACCTTTCTGACAAGTCTGACCTAACCGATTGGTCCAAAAGGTCCGACTAGTCCAATAATTCCGACTGGTTCTCCCAATCAGAAAAGCCAGATATTCTATCTTTTTCTGAATCCCCAGATAGAAGGGTTAAAAGTACTTTCAATCACTTTCTCACGAGCATCGGGCAAATTACAGAAGAAGTCGAATCCTGTAAGAGCTTCGAGCTGGTCGATCGACATTGCATAATCGCCAAGGTAAGTGTCGGTATTGTCTTCGTGCTTGAAGAGCAAACCGATAGCATTGTATTGTCCATTGTAAACCCTCAGCAAAGCCACAAAGAAATAGCCGGGTACAACCAAACCGTTGTAGCGGGTCTCTAGGATTTGGTTGGTGAGCGTCCCTCCTGTACCTATCGTGCCACCCTTGCAAATGTAGAGGGTATCGCAGAAGTTACGTCTGCGCCCAAGATTTCGAACTGCATTCTCCATGTTGAGCCAGATGCCAGGATCGCCACCGGCTGAGCCATTGAATACCGAACGTTGTGGCTGCATGTTGGTCAGAAAGAAGGTTTGATAGTTCTGCTCTTTGGAACAAAGACGGTCAGCCGAAGGACAGATATGCCCATGGTCGTAGCCTGAACCATAAATAAGATCTGTTGTAGGAAACAGTGGATCTTCAGGATATTGTGGGTTGCCGTAATAGCGAGAGGTCTTCGACGTACAGTTGTCCGCATACATCTCATAGCAAGTCCAATGTTGCGAATTGCGGCGCGTGTCCCATTCCACAGCATAATTTACCTCTCCTTCTGAAGTATGAACAATCACCTGGGCATCCTTATCCTTCAGATGAGGAAATTCAAGTCGTCTGACAATACCGCTGGCGTCTACCCCACTCTCTTGGTCCACGAGGATATTCTGCGTCTTGTTGGCATTGACATTACCGTCTGACTCTGAAGTGTTGTTCCCCTCGTCGCTTCCACAAGAAAGAAAAGTCAGGGAGACAAGCAAAGTTATTACATTCGTCAGGAAGACTATCGACTGTTTATTTTTCATTCTTCAGACTCTTTAATTCCACCTTTTCCATATTCATCAACTCTGCATAAATGCGTTGAACAGGCAGGCCCATCACGTTATAGTAGCTGCCTTTCAGTCCTTCGCAACCAATGTATCCTATCCATTCCTGAATGCCATAAGCGCCAGCTTTGTCGAGAGGATGATAATGAGATACATAATAGCTGATCTCTTCAGAAGAGAGTTTCTTAAAAGTTACTTCAGTCGTCACCGAAAACGAACGCTGTTCTGTGGCAGAGGTCAACGTCACACCCGTTATGACCCTGTGTGTACGTCCGCTCAATTCGCTGAGCATACAGCATGCATCATCCTCGTCCTTGGGCTTTCCGAATATTCTTCCATCGAGTTCCACAATGGTATCAGCGGTGAGTAGAATCTCATCTTCTCCCACCTCATAGGCGGCAGCTTTCTCTCGCGAAATGTATTCGGGTACGTTCTCTGCTGCAAGAGTGCTAGGATAAGATTCTTTAATACCTTTCTTTAATCTCACTTCGAAAGGCAGATCAAGCCCTCGCAGCAACTCACGTCTACGGGGCGAACCGGAGGCTAAAATTATTTTCTTCATGATTTGTCGTTCTATTTGATTGAATTGGTGGCTGCTGATGCAAATTCCCGTCTTCAATATCTGTCTCTTTTCACCAACCAAAGGCTTTCTCGTCGCCCATCCACTTATCCTGAGCGCGGAGCACTTGTTCCACTACATCGCGCACGCAGCAGTAGCCGCCATTATACTGTGATATATAGAGGCTGATATCCTTAATTTCCGTACAAGCATCGGCCGGACAGCAAGGGCAGCCAACTCGGCGCATCACAGGATAATCAGGGATGTCGTCGCCCATATAGATCACTTCCTCGTCTTTCAGTCCGTGTTGGCTAAGAAAGGCCTCGTAGTTCTTGATTTTCATCGAACAATTAAGGAATATGTCCTTAACGCCCAAGTAATTGTATCGCTTGCGTATGGATTCGTTGTGACCACCGGTCATGATCGCGAGATTCAAGCCGCGCTTACAGGCCAATTGTATGGCATATCCATCCTTGATGTTCAGTGTTCTTAGGGGTTCTCCCTCATTGTCCATGCCTACCGTATTAGCCGATAGCACGCCATCAACGTCAAAGATGATCGCTTTAATCTTCTTCAGGTCATAGTTTATCATTGCGTGTGATATATTATTTGTTATTTTAAATTTTCTTCAGTTTCTACTCTGCTATTAGAATTTGACGTAGCATATCGATGGATATCCTCACTCATCAACTCATAGATGCTCCTCGTCATTTGATCGTCGAGCAGCTGCAAATGCTTATCCATGACATTGGTGTCGAAACGCACGGCTGGTCCTGTTTGGGATTCCTGTGGCGAGAGTTCATGTATCTTTTGAGCTGTTCGGTCAATAAGCGGCAACATGACCTCGAATGGAATCTGATGACATCTGAGCATTTCTTCCGCTATGGCATAGCAATGGTTGGTGAAATTGCAGGCAAAGACTGCGGCCAGATGCAGATATCGCCGACGGTCGGAGTCCATTTCGTATATCTGGCGGCTGACAGTTCCCGCGAGATTTGAGATCACTGCGAATGTAGCCGAATCAGAAGCCTCAATGAAGCAAGGGATATCTGCAAAGTCCACAAGGGTGGTCTTGGAGAATGTCTGCATAGGATAAAGCACGCCGAATCGCTCTGCGTATGGCTCGAACACCCTCATAGGTATAGAGCCGGCGGTATGCAGGAAGACTTTTCCTTTGACTGTTTCAGCCAATTCTTTGATGAGTTCTTCCAGAACGCGGTCGGTAACTGAGAAGATGTATACGTCGGCATTGTCCGTCATCAGGCCGAGGTCGGTGAGAGGCTCAGCTTCAACGGCTTCTGCCAAGACTTCAGCCGAATGTTGAGTACGGCTGTAAACTTGTAGAATATGGTGCCCGGCGTGATAAAGGGCATGAGCCAAGTTGGTGGCCAAATTGCCCGCTCCAATAAAAGATATTTCCAAAATACAAGAATTTATATGTGCAAAGATACAAAAAAACGCAGATAAATTCACTCGCAACATTAGTTTTTACTATCTTTGCAAAAGAATGAACAAAATCGAGGTTCATATTTTTTCCAAGGGCAAGCAATTACCCCAAATGACGTGCAGCAACTTCTTCCACAGCGTCGAATTGTTTCGGATTATCGAGAAGACACCGGGACAATGGCCCTACATGGCGATTGCTTTTGATGCGGAAGGTCATATTGTGGGCCATCTTTTGGCTATCATGCGTCGCCGTGGCTCTCTTCTTCCACCTTATTTCTTCACTCAGGGACATATTTATGGAGAAGGCGAATACGCTGACGGAGTGAACAAGGCGGAGATTTTCGGCTACCTTCTTGAGGCCATTACGAAAAAGTTTAAAAGGAATCTCTGTCTCTTTGCCGAATTCAGCGATATTTCAAAGAAGATGTTCGGCTACCGCCAGTTCCGCAATAATGGCTACTTCCCTATCTACTGGCAGGAGATACACAATTCTCTCCACTCAATGCCTCCGGCTGAAAGACTCTCTGGAAAGCAATTGAGGCGGATCAGGCGTATCAGTAAGTTAGGTGTTGTGACACGTGAGATCTCCAGCTTAGATGAACTGAAGGCCTTTTATAAGATTTTGCGACAGAACAACAGACTTTCCCCCAGGCGCCTCATTCCTCCGCAGGAATTCTTCCTGGAGTTCTACAAAAGCAACAAAATCAAGATGTTTGTCACCTACTATAAGGAGAAGATTATTGGAGGATGTGTCTGCGTACTTACCGAAGGCAACGGCTACCTATGGTATCTTGCCTCAAAAACAAAATCCAATCCCAAGCTCCACGCCAAGACAATGACCGTTTGGCATGCCCTGAATTACTGTTATGAGCATAATTACGCCCATTTCTACTTTCTAGACGCCGGGCTGCCTTGGCGTGCGAGCCATTTCCGCGACTTTATCTTGAGGTTCGGCGGTAAGCCTGTAGCCAAGTATCGTTGGTTCAGGATATCCCTCAGATGGATCAACAATCTACTCACGTGGATTTATCGCGAGTGAGAGTTGCCGTTTTGCCGTCTCGGGCTTCATGGCTTCTTCCAGACTCATTCCTTCGGGATTGATACATTTCACCTCGTCGAAGCCACTGCGTTCCAATTCGTCTTTATCCTCAACCTTTCCTGCCAGCAGGATGCATTTGATGCCTTTTCGCTTGCAGTGTTTCAGAATGATATAAGGAATCTTGCCCATCAGTGTCTGCCGGTCGGACTTCCCCTCACCGGTGATGACCATATCGGGCGACTGCGAGAGGAGATCGTCGAAGCCAATACGCTTAAGTATCAGTTCTGCACCCGATTGCACGTCTGCGTTAAAATATTGCATGAAGGCATAGCCCAATCCTCCGGCAGCCCCTGCACCAGGCTCTGCCGAACGGTCGTAGCCGAAATGGCATGCCGACATCGTGGCGAACGAGCGTGCCTTGCGGTCGAGCAGCAGTACATCGCTTGCCGTAGCACCTTTTTGCGGACCGAAAACTGCAGCTGCTCCTTGCGGCCCGTACAAAGGGTTGGTGACGTCTGAGGCCAAGGTAATTTTCAGATTCAGCGAGTCCAAGTCGGGAGCTACATCGTCCCAAGTCTTAAAACGTGAATCGAAAACCCCACGGCTGCGGAACAATGCGTCTTTCATGCCCTTCAGCATTCCCAAGCCACAGTCACTTGTGGCCGTTCCTCCAAGTCCGACTACAATTTCTCTAGCTCCTTTATTAATCGCATCCATCATCAACTCGCCCAAGCCATACGAAGTGGCCAGCAATGGGCGTAACGTCTCATCCTTTAATTTGATCAGTCCACAGGCCTGAGCCGACTCAACGATTGCCTGCCGGCCATTGAGAAGATAGGAGGCAAGGCACATCCTCATCAGCGCGTCATGCACGTGGCAGGTCACTCTCTCCCACCCTTTCAAGGAATATTCCAGGGCATCAATCATTCCGTCTCCGCCATCTGAGACAGGCACACATAGGGCTTCTGCTCCATTCCGATTCAGACTCTGGGCAAGGGCCTCTGAAGCTTCCACGCTGGTCAGGCATCCTTTAAAGCTGTCTAATGCAACAATATATTTCATCGCGTTTTTAAATCTTCTGAGTTATTCGTTATACAATAATAACGGCCCGCAATCGTTAAATGATATATGTATCGAAAATTAATTTGTCTCTTCATACTGGCAGCAGCAGTGCTCACCTGCCAAGCACAAACCTTCACGCTTCAAGGGCGCGTCACCGATGAGAATATGAATCCGGTAGAACTGGCCACGGTGTCAGTTCTGTCCCAAGGCAAGGCGACGTTCACGTCCTTAAAGGGTGAATATTCCTTGCAGTTGCAGTCGGCTGATTCTGTGGTTGTTAAGTTCTCGATGATAGGTTATAAGACCAAGACAAGGGTGCTGCGGAATCCTCGCGGAAAGCAGACTCTGCAAATTCAGCTCATGGAGGACGACAACACGCTCAATGAGGTGCAAGTGGTCGGACAGCGAATGCAGAACAACCAGATGGAGAATATCAAGACAGACGACCTGAAACGGATGCCTTCTGTCTCGGGAAATGCCGTTGAGGAACTCATTCAGAGTCAGGCTGGCGTTTCAACCCACAGCGAATTGTCCAGCCAGTACAACGTACGTGGCGGTTCTTTCGACGAGAACTCCGTATATATCAACGGCGTAGAGATCTATCGGCCATTCCTTGTGAGAAGTGGACAACAGGAAGGCTTGTCGATCATCAATCCTTATATGGTAGACAAAATCAGCTTCTCCACGGGCGGTTTTCCCGCAAAATACGGTGACAAGATGTCTTCTGCATTGGACATCACCTATAAGCAACTGAAACCTACCAACGGTCACAAGAAAGCCTTTGAGGCTTCTGTGGCTGCTTCATTGCTTGGAGCCGATGCCTACGTGGGAATAGCCAATAAGAAAGTGAGTTGGCTGAACAGCGTCAGATACAAGACCAATAAATACCTGCTCGGCTCATTAGAGACTAATGGTGAGTATAAACCCAACTTCTTGGACTATCAGACCTATCTGGACTGGCATCCCAACAAGCGATGGAGTCTTAATTTCATTGGCAACATTTCCAACAATCATTATAACTTCGTACCCAAGGATCGCGAAACTTCCTTCGGTACAATGGAGAATGTGAAGTCTTTCCGTGTATACTTCGACGGACAAGAGAAGGACGTTTTCCGCACCTACTTCGGCTCTTTGGGCATCACCCGCCACTTTGGAGACTCTACAAGCGTTTCGCTTCTTGGCTCAGCTTTCAAGACAAAGGAGCAGGAACGCTACGACATTCAAGGTCAATATTGGCTCACGCAGACGGAGACATCAGAGAACTTGGGCGTGGGAACCTACTTCCAGCATGCACGTAATTATTTGAATGCTGATGTTGAGAGCATCAAGCTACTTGTGAAACACCAGGTCAAGCAGCATGACATCGAAGGAGCCATCACCTGGAGACGCGAGCATATTACGGAGAACTCGGCTGAATACGAGATGAGAGATTCGGCTGGCTACAGCGTGCCTCACACCGGAAAGGACCTGCAAATGATTTATAACCTGCGCGCCAGAAACGTGCTCAACGCAAACCGTATGGAGATTTACCTCCAAGACAGCTGGAGATTTACTTCCTTGGGCGGCCACACCTACTTCACGCTCAACTATGGTGCCCGCTTCTCTCATTGGAACTATACCAAGGAGAATATCTTCTCTCCGCGCGTGTCGTTGTCGGTGACGCCGGCTTTCAATCATGACATCACCTTCCGCTTCGCCACCGGACTCTACTATCAGGCTCCATTCTATAAGGAATTGCGTGATACGGTCACAACGAATGGCGTCACTTACGCCCGGCTCAACCAGAACATCAAGAGCCAGCGGTCGATTCATTTCATCGCAGCCTTTGATTATCGGTTCCGTATGAAGGAGAGACCATTCCGCTTCTCTGCCGAACTGTACTATAAGGCCTTGGCTCACATCGTCCCCTATTCTGTCAACAATGTGAAAGTAACCTATTATGGCGACAACGAGGCCTCAGGTCATGCAGCAGGCTTGGATATGAAGCTTTATGGTGAGTTCGTACCCGGTACCGATTCTTGGCTGAGCTTCAGCCTGATGGATACGAAGATGAATCTCAATGGCAAGAGCATTCCGCTTCCAACGGATCAAAGATATGCTGTGAACCTTTTCTTCACCGATTACTTCCCCAACACCACCCGTTGGAAGATGAGCCTAAAGCTGGCTTATGCCGATGGTTTGCCCTTCTCTGCTCCTCATCGGGAACTGGAAACCAACACCTTCCGGGCACCGGCCTACAAACGTGTTGATATGGGTATGAGCTACCGTCTCTTCAACAATGAGGACCATCATAGTGGCAGCATATTCAGGAATGTCTGGCTCGGCATAGACTGTCTCAACCTCTTGGGCATCAGCAATGTAAACAGTTACTATTGGGTTACGGATGTAACAAATCAGCAATATGCAGTGCCCAATTATCTTACGGGCAGACAAATCAACGGCCGCGTGTTGTTTGAGTTTTAGCCTCGAGATATCTTGACTAATGCACCCTTTGCATACCTATTTCATATAGGCATGGGAAGATAGACATAGCTTTCAGGGCTTGCTTGTTATCAACCATCTTGTGATGTGTGACATATGTCAATCGATTGATCGACAATTGTCACACATCACCGTTAATGCATATCTTCCTTTTGCTACCTATAACCCATATATCGTCTTCCTGTTTATCGGTATTTGCCATCCATTCTTTCGGTATTTATCAGCCGTTCTTTCGGTAATTGCCAGCCATTCAACTCTTATTTGTCTGTTCCTTTGTCGACAGCCAATCATCAGAGTTGGTTCACAGTAGATCCGATCGTTATATCCTAACACGTATTGCAAGACGTTACTTTTGTTCAAATATATTAACTTGGAGTTGAAAAGAACACGTAGGCAAACAAGTGAAGAAAAGTAATAAACTAAGTAAAAAGCATAAAATGTAAACTTGACTTTGCAATTTTCTTGTAAATTCTTTGCAGATATAACTAGAAAATATTATTTTTGCAAATAGAACAAATTCATACTAAAAACTAAAGAAATAGAATATGAGTGAAAAAAGAGTCTATACCTTTGGTAATGGTAAGGCTGAAGGTAGAGCAGACATGAGAAATCTACTTGGCGGAAAAGGTGCCAACCTCGCTGAGATGAATCTTATCGGAGTACCTGTCCCTCCAGGTTTTACCATCACTACAGATGTATGTAATGAATATTTTGTTAAAGGGAAGGAAGATGTCGTCGCACTTTTGAAGGATGATGTCGAGAAGAGCGTTCACCACATTGAGAACTTGATGGGTTCCAAGTTTGGAGATCCCACCAACCCACTGTTGGTTTCTGTTCGCTCTGGTGCCCGTGCTTCAATGCCTGGCATGATGGATACCATCCTGAACCTCGGTCTGAATGACGAGGTGGTTGTAGGTTTGGCTAAAAAGACCAACAACGAGCGTTTTGCTTACGACAGCTATCGTCGCTTCGTACAGATGTATGGAGATGTTGTTCTTGGCATGAAGCCTGAGAACAAGGAAGACATCGACCCGTTTGAAGAGATTATCCAGCAGGTCAAGAGTGAACGCAACATCAAGTTGGACAACGAGATGAACGTTGACGAGTTGAAGAAGTTGGTTGTCTTGTTCAAGAAAGCTATCAAGGAACGTACAGGTGCTGATTTCCCCTCAAATCCTATGGAACAGCTTTGGGGTGCCATCTGTGCTGTGTTTGACAGTTGGATGAACGAACGCGCAATCCTCTACCGCAAGATGGAAGGAATTCCTCAGGAGTGGGGAACTGCCGTCAGCGTCATGGCTATGGTATTCGGCAATATGGGCAATACATCGGCTACAGGTGTTTGCTTCAGCCGCGATGCCGCTACCGGCGAGAACCGTTTCAATGGCGAATATCTGGTTAACGCCCAGGGTGAGGATGTTGTGGCTGGTATCAGAACACCGCAACAGATCACCAAAGCTGGCTCACAAAGATGGGCAGAGCGTATCGGCATCTCTGAGGAAGAGCGTGCAAGCAAGTATCCTTCTATGGAGGAATCGATGCCTGAGATCTATAAGCAACTGAATGAGATTCAGCAGAAGCTCGAGGATCACTACCGCGACATGCAGGATATGGAGTTCACCGTTCAGGAAGGCAAACTCTGGTTCCTCCAGACTCGTAACGGCAAGCGCACCGGTACGGCTATGGTCAAGATCGCAATGGATTTGCTGCGTGAGGGCGTTATCGATGAGAAGACAGCCATTGAACGCTGTGAACCTAACAAGCTCGACGAACTGCTCCATCCGGTATTCGACAAACTGGCCCTGTCAAAGGCAAAGGTGATCTCTCAGGGTCTGCCTGCAAGTCCTGGTGCTGCATGCGGCCAGATCGTATTCCACGCCGACGACGCACAAGCATGGCATGCTGACGGCCACAAGGTGGTGATGGTACGTATCGAGACAAGTCCTGAGGACCTTGCCGGTATGTCGGCTGCTGAAGGTATCCTTACCCAGCGCGGCGGTATGACGTCTCATGCAGCCGTTGTTGCCCGCGGTATGGGCAAATGCTGCGTCAGTGGTGCTGGTGGCATCAATGTAGATTATAAGACCAAGACTGTTGAGATTGACGGAACAGTATATAAAGAAGGTGACTACATCTCTCTGAATGGTACTACCGGACAGGTATACGCTGGTGAGGTGCCCACACGCGCTGCTGAGCTTAGCGGCGATTTCAAGACTCTGATGGCTCTCTGCGACAAGTATACGAAGTTGCAGGTTCGCACCAATGCAGATACGCCTCACGATGCTGAAGTAGCCCGCTCGTTCGGTGCCAAGGGTATCGGTCTCTGCCGTACCGAGCACATGTTCTTCGACGACAAGAAGATTATCGCTATGCGTGAGATGATTCTTGCCGATACTCCCGAAGGACGTGAGAAGGCCCTCAACAAGTTGTTGCCTTACCAGAAGGCAGACTTCAAGGGAATCTTGAAGGCTATGGACGGACTGCCCGTTAATATCCGTCTGTTGGATCCCCCATTGCATGAGTTCGTTCCTCATGATCAGGCCGGTCAGGAAGTGATGGCCAAAGAGATGGGTGTCTCACTGGCTAAGATCAAGCAGCGTGTTGCTTCTCTTGCAGAGAACAATCCTATGCTTGGTCATCGTGGCTGCCGTTTGGGCATCACGTTCCCGGAAATCACGGCCATGCAGACCCGTGCCATCATCAGTGCTGCATGCGAACTGAAGCAGGAAGGCTTCGATCCCCATCCTGAGATCATGGTGCCTCTGATTGGTACTGTGGCTGAGTTCCGCCAGCAGAAGGCCGTCATCTTGAAGAGTGCTCGCAGAGTATTCGACCAGTTTGGATTCAAGTTCGATTTCGAGATCGGTACGATGATCGAGATTCCGCGTGCAGCTCTCACGGCAGACAAGATTGCCAAGGAGGCAGACTACTTCTCATTCGGTACGAACGACTTGACTCAGATGACCTTCGGTTACAGTCGTGATGATATTGCCAGCTTCTTGCCCGTCTACTTGGAGAAGAAGATTCTGAGCGTTGACCCATTCCAGGTACTCGACCAGGAAGGCGTTGGCCAGTTGGTGAAGATGGCTGTTGATAAGGGTCACGCTGTCAAGCCAACATTGCGTACGGGTATCTGCGGTGAGCACGGTGGTGAACCAAGCTCTGTGAAGTTCTGCGCAAGACTCGGTATGGATTATGCTTCATGCTCTCCCTTCAGAGTACCTATCGCAAGACTCGCCGCCGCGCAGGCCGCTGTAGAAGAATAAACGGAAAGTGCTGAAAATTAGCTACATACAGGGCAAGTATCTGGGAAACAGGTACTTGCCCTTAGTTTT
>ONYS01000129.1 GCA_900322095.1 uncultured Prevotella sp. | reverse complement strand
ACTTCTTGAGAGCTCTTTCGATGTTCTCGCCTTCTTTTACCTGTACTACGATCATTTGTTTTGTTTTAAAAATTTAAAGATGTTTTTACGCTTTGAGGGATATGCCCACAATAGCGGGTGCAAAATTACTGCTTATTTTTCAAAATACCAAACATTTACGCGGATTTTCGTGAAAAAGAAAGGAGAAGACCCACCCCACCTAAAGCCCCCAACCATCCAAAGGGCAGCAGAGACCCACCCCGGCCCTCCCTACAAAGGGAGGGAGCCGAAAATGCCCCGAGAGTCCCTTGGTCCAAAAGGCAATAAGCCTCGTATACCTTTAGTAGAACAGAATACCACTCGATGGTACGCACAATACCGCTCGGTGGTACGCACGCTACCGCTCGGTGGTACGCACGCTACCGCTCGGTGGTACGCACGCTACCATTTGGTGGTACGCACGCTACCATTTGGTGGTACGCACAATACCATTCGGTGGTATGCACGCTATCGTTCGGTAATCGCTTTACCATTCGGTGGTAAACGGATTATCTAACGTTTACCAACATAAAGCCGCTCGGTGGTAAACAGATTACCGCTCGGTGGTAAAATGATTACCGCTCGGTGGTAAACGAATTACCACTCGGTGGTAAACGAATTACCGCTCGGTGGTAAAACGATTACCACTCGGTGGTAATCACGTTAACTATACCAACGGAATTATCCAGAGAACCGAAAATTCTCTAATTCTCTAGAAAAATTATTCAAGAACAAGAGAATTCTATGTCTATCCTTAGGACAAGAATAATTCTCGAATTCTCAAATTCTTGAAAAAATAGTCAAGAATTTGAGAATTCGAGAATTTTAGTTTCTGAGGTATTGTCTTCCAGGCATCCCACCGCTTGCTTCTCCCCTCCCTTTGTAGGGAGGGGTTGGGGGTGGGTCTAGCTGGGGTGGGTCTTCTGTGTCTTTTTCTCAGCGTACCTTGTATCCCCAAACTCCGTAGTAGAGGATGAAGAGGAAGCAGGGCACGCAAACCCAGTAGGAAGCCTGGAAGCTATAGGCATCCTGCACGAGGCCCTGCACCCACGGCATCACGGCACCACCGGCCATGGCCATCGTAAGCAGCGACGAGCCCGCCTTGGTGAACTTGCCCAGGTCGGCCATGGCCAAGGGCCACAGCGCTGGCCACATCAGTGAGCACCCCAAGGCCATGAGGAAAATGCAATAGACCGACACCACAGGACTCGGAGCGACGGCCACGGCAATACTACCGACGACTGCGATGACTGCACAGATGCGCATGGCTGCGGCCTGCGAGAGATAACGGGGAATCAGGGCAACCCCGGCAATATAACCCACAATCATACCAATGGAAGGAATGAATCCGTAGTTGTCGCCCTCAAGTCCGAGCGACTTAGCATAGCCCGTAGCTGTGGCCAGCGAGATGGTTTCCACGCCGACATAGAGGAAGAGCGTCAGACAACCAAGCAGCAGATGCGGGAACTGCAATATCGAGGTCTTGCTATTGGCATAGGCAGTAGAGGCCGAGTCTTCCTCCGTCGATGATGCGGAGTCATCCTCGCCCGCGGCCTTCACTTCTGGCAGTGGAGCCAGAAGGGCCAGAACGCCGAGCAGAAGGAACACGCCAATGATGATGGCAAACGGCAGATAAAGGTCGGAGAGTTGGGTGCTGTCGATGCCCTTGCCGATGACGAGTGTGATGAAGAGCGTCGTCACGGGCCAGGCCAACTTATTGCAGATGCCCATGCAGGAGATGCGCCGGGCGGCACTATTGAGCGGACCAAGGATGGTGACATAGGGGTTGACGGATGCCTGCAGCACAGTGTTGGCGGCACCGCTCACGAAGCTGGCGATGAGGAACCATACCAATGAGCGCTGCTGGGCCGCAAGGATGAACAACGCGAAAGCAAAGGCGAAGATGCCGAACGACACGGCCATCGTGCGCTTATAGCCGATGGCACGGATGCAGGCCGTTGCGGGAATGCCAAAGATCAGGAAGGGAACGAACGTTGCGGCCAGCAACAGGCTCGACGATGCGCCCGAGATGTGCATGGCATTCTTCAACACTGGCATCAGATAGGAATTGATGCCGAGCGCGAATCCCAATGAGAAAAAGAACACGCCAATAATGGCAAGCGGAAGAAGATAATTCTGTTTGCGAGTCATAAGCAATACGTGATGGAATTAAGATGATGATCTCTATATGATAATGATGGGGCAAGCCCCGAACGAGCGTGAGGATTTCGGGCAAGCTCAGCTATACATCGTGGCTGTTGACACACCATCGCGTGGTGTCCGCCACATTATCGTGCGGCGTTCGCCAAGCATGACCGTGGCCTTCGCCACGGATCTTCAGTAAGCCGTCCTGCCCTTCGGAGCGATCACACTATTTGGCTTGGAGCGTAATCCAATAGCCAGGATGACGTTCACTGGCCACTTCGCGCCCATTGACCTTCAGTGAGCGGATATAATAATCAGACCTCGAATGGTCCTGACTCACATCTACATGAAGGGTTTCCTCCAGGGCATACTGAGTCTGGCCTAACTCAAGTGTATCGCGCAACAGATAGTTGTTATCGCCAGGGAGGGACTCTGTGTTTGGTCTCATCCAGTTCAAGACAAAGGCATATCTCCACTGTCCATCCTGCTGCTCGATATGCTCGTAAAAGATGGGATCATCGCTGCCGCGAAGGATAAGCTCATCGCTCTTGTAGTAGGTGACCATGGCCAGACTCGCACTGTCGTTGATGATCTTTCCGACGGCGTCGGTCACGGTCAGATGGATGACCGCGTTGTCAAAGAAGTTTCTTGCAACGGGGTCGTCATCACTTCCACATCCTGCCAGCAGCAGAACAGCAGAGAGCGAGAAAAAAAGATTTAAGAATTTACGCATATTGATTTTCGCTGAAATAAAAAAAAGTGGAAAACGTCCCTCGGGAGGAGCAGTTTTCCACCTATATAATATCTGAAATGTCTACCTCGAAAGATTAGAGGTTAGGATTCTCCTTGTTCCAATCAGCCACAGGAGGAATGATACCTAAATCGATCACTTCCTGACGCATGTTGCAGAGATGCTCGTAGCTCTTCTGCAGATCGGCCATCTCTTCCTTCGTACCTGTAGGAGTTGTGTAGTGAACGCCGGTCTTGTCGATGGTTGTAGGCAGAGCCATCATCACGTCCTTGATGCCGAGCTCAGGAATGTCAGCATAGCAGCCAGCGGGCAGAGTGAAGGGCTCGCCACCCATAGCAGCCTCAATCATCTTCACAGCGTTGTAGGCAGGGCTCTGGAATGAGCTGCGGCCACGAAGCTTGATGATGTTGGAACCACCCTGAACGGTGATATGCTTGATTTCTTCCCAGCGCTCTGCGCTCAGTCCCATCTCAGACAGGGGCTTGCCGTCAATCTTCACCTGAGAAGCAAACACGGCCATCTGCTCGCCGTGACCGCCATAGGTATGGGCACCGGTCACCTTGTCCTGCTGTACACCGAACTCCAGAGCCAAAGCCTGCTGCAGACGAGTAGAGTCGAGGGCAGCCAGAGAGGTCAGCTGGTTGGGCTTCAGACCAGAGTGAATCAGAGTGGTCAGAGCGGTAACGTCGGCCGGGTTGAAGATAACGACTACATGCTCCACGTCGGGGCAATACTTGCGGATGTTGTCACCGAAGTCGGCGGCAATCTTGCAGTTGCCTTTGAGCAGATCCTCACGCGTCATGCCTGCCTTACGGGGTGCACCACCAGAAGAGATGATGTACTTGGCACCTGTGAATGCCTTCTTGGCTGCCTCAGCCACCTTCTCGGGGTTGCCCATGTCCTCTACTGCGGGAGCGTAGTAAGTGACATTGGCACCGGGGAATGCGCACTGCTGAATCTCATCGAATACGCCATGAACACCGGGCTCATAGATATCGTAAAGGCAAATGTTAGGAGTAAGACCGAGCATCAATGCGCTCTGGGCCATGTTTGAACCGATCATGCCACCTGCACCGACGATGACCAGTTTGTCGTTTGTTAAATAACGCATAATATTTTTTGTTTAAAAAATAAATTTTTCCGTTCACGTGTCCAACCGCAACCTTGCGGCTTTCGGTACGTAAGTTTACACCTTTCTATCGTACAAAAACAATGCCAAAACGAATTTCGCCACTGTCTTTCTTTATCACCCGCAAAGTTAGCAAAAAAATAAAAGAAAAACGATAATTATTTTGTTGTTAATTCTTAAAATCATAACTTTGCAATGAAACTGTCAACGCAAGTCAACAATAAAGTCGACTACAATCTATTAAAAAGACATATTTTATGGAAAAAGAAATCATACGCTATCGAATTGAGCGCTTGCGCGAGGTGATGCGCAGCGAACATCTGTCGGCCTTCATCTTCCCCTCTACCGACCCGCACCACAGCGAGTACGTTCCCGACCGCTGGAAAGGGCGCGAGTGGATTTCCGGATTCAACGGTTCGGCCGGCACGGTGGTGGTAACGCTCGACAAGGCCGCACTGTGGACCGACTCCCGCTACTTCCTTGCCGCCGAAGAACAGCTCAAAGGCACCGGCATAGAGCTCATGCGACTGAAGGTGGCCGGAACTCCTTCCATTCCCGACTGGCTCGACCAAGAGCTCAACGCTATAGATGGCTCCGAAGTGGGATGCGACGGATGGGTCAACAGCTATGACGACGTGGAGCGGTTGAGAAGTGAGCTGCGCAAGCGCCACGGCATGACGTTGCGCATCAACTTCGACCCCTTAGAGCGCATTTGGGACGACCGCCCCCAAGTACCGGGCAACAAGGTCGGCATCCATCCTTTGAAATATGCCGGTGAGCCGGTAAGCGACAAGCTCTCCCGCATTCGCCGGCAACTGCGCCAGCGCCACTGCGACGGCATGCTGCTGTCAACGCTCGACGACATTGCCTGGACGCTCAACCTGCGCGGTACCGACGTCCACTGCAATCCGGTCTTCGTGGCCTATCTGCTCATTGCCTCCGACAAGGCAACGCTCTTCGTCGACCCGAGAAAACTCACGCCCCAAGTGGAAGACTATCTACGGAAAGAAGGCGTCAGCACGGCACCCTATGACAAGGTGACCGACGGACTGCGCCGCTACGGCGAATACAACATCCTCATGGACCCGGCGACAACCAATGCCATGGTGGCTGCTGCCGACATGCCCCATTGCCACAAGATGATGCTTCCCTCGCCGGTGCCTGCCATGAAGGCCATCAAGAACGCTACGGAGATTGAAGGCTTCCGCCATGCCATGCTGCGCGACGGTGTGGCGATGGTGAAATTCCTGAAGTGGCTGAAACCGGCCGTGGCCGCAGGTGGGCAAACGGAAATGAGCGTCGACGCAAAACTCACTTCCCTGCGCCGTGAACAGGAACTCTTCCGCGACATCTCTTTCGACACTATTGCCGGCTACGGTCCCCACGGAGCCATCGTCCACTACGAGGCCACGCCCGAGAGCGACGTGCCCCTGCGGCCCGAGGGACTGCTGCTGCTTGACAGCGGAGCGCAATACAGCGACGGCACGACCGACATCACGCGCACCATCGCTCTCGGTCCGGTCAGCGAGGAGGAACGACGCATATATACCTATGTATTAAAAGCCCACATCCAGTTGGAGCTGGCCAAATTCCCCGACGGCGCCTGTGGCACGCAGATCGACGCCTTGGCGCGCGAGCCGCTGTGGCGCGCTGGCCTCAACTTCCTCCATGGCACGGGTCATGGCGTGGGCAGCTATCTCTGCGTACACGAAGGCCCTCACCAAGTGAGAATGGAATACATGCCTGCCCCACTCCACGCCGGCATGACCATCACCGACGAGCCGGGCGTCTACGTTGCGGGAAAGTTTGGCGTGAGAATAGAGAACACGCTCATCATCGAGACCGACCAGACCACCGACTTCGGCACCTTCCTCAAGATGGCCCCGCTGACACTCTGTCCCATCGACACGACGCCTCTCGACCTCGCCCTTCTCACCCTTGAGGAGCGCGAATGGCTCAACGCCTACCACAAGCGTGTCTACAGCGAGCTCTCGCCGCTGCTGAATGATGAGGAAAGAGACTGGCTGCGAGCCGCCACCAAGAAGATTTAGTCGTGGTTTCCCCCTTCCCCATTCACCCCATCTTCTCCATTCACCCCACAACACCCCATCCCCCCTACCAAAAGAGGCTGTGCATTCCGCACAGCCTCTTTAAAATCATCAGCTTTCTTGCCGCCGGCACATAGTACTCAGCGACCTCTTCCGCCGTTGGCGTATGCGCGCCGGGAAAGTGGAGCGCATGGGTGTAGTGCTGAAGAAAGAGCGGCTCGAAATGGGCCAGCGTGTCGTGGGTGCCGAAGAGGCCCACCACCCTTTCCTGCTGCTGCGGCGTGACGGCATCGAACTGGTGCTCCTGCAGCCGGGCGAATTCGTCGATCAGCGTCTGATCGATGACGAAGTCCTGCTTCCCGTCGGCACGCGAGGCCTTATACTTTTGCTGGCCTCTGCGCGGTTCCAGGAACTCGGTCATCATGAAATAGGGATTGCCGAGCAGGGCTGGGATGCCCAGTTCAACGGCTATCTGCTGGGCCAAGAACGATCCGGCGCTGTTGCCGACAATGACGGCCGGACGGCGGTCGAGACACAACTGCCGGATGAAGCGCAAGGACTGCTCCGGATGAAGAGGCAGGTCGGGCGACAGCACGTCGGCCTCGCCCCGGAAACTCTCCCTGAGCGATTGGGCCGGGATGCACGAGCCGGAAGCGAAAAAACCGTGCAAAAACAATACTATGGGTAACATAAGCATTCTATATTGACTGAGTTCTACATGGGATTACCCCCTAATATAATGAGGCAAATCTGCCGGTGTTACCATAGAAATCTCAACAATACCGGCTACCTTTCCGTCTTTTTTCCATGCAGTCTGGTAGATGATCTTATGCACACCTTTTTTCTCAATGGTATAGGCATTGCTGCCTCCCGTGGCAAGGATATGACGGATAATCTCACGCGAGCGCTCGGAATGGCAGTCGTAGAGATTTTTCCCTATCAGGTCGCCATGTTTCTTGTAGGTTTCGCGCGACTTGTCGTTCATATAGACAATGATGCCGTCAGCATCACAAACGGTTACAGCACAATTCATGCCTTTAGCCCATTCATAATCTTCCATATTTTCTTGCGTTTAGTGTTAGCGGTCATCTGTTCGAAGCACACGAGTTTGCCGCAGCCATGACCTTTTGGCGCGGCATGCTTCTCACCTGCAAAGGTAGTAAATCTATCAGAGAAAAAGGCAATTCATTACCTATATAATATTTTCTTTATCGTAAATGGGCCGTATCAGTGATTGTTTGTGTGCCGGAGGATTTTATAAGAATCTAAAATTATGACTGCTCATGGATGAATTTTAGATTCATGAATAACAAATCTCTTCAAGTCTGCCATCACGTTGCGGTAGACTTGAAGAGATCTGACCTTGCGGGTTGTCCGTCTTCAAAATATTATTATCAGAGTTTTAGGATTCCCGACTGCGGAGCATCGTCTGCCTTTATCTGTTGGCGTTTCACCTTACG
>ONYS01000112.1 GCA_900322095.1 uncultured Prevotella sp. | reverse complement strand
GTGGGACACCCAAATTTGCAAATTTTCAGAGGCTTATTTGCTGATTTCTAGGCAATTAACTTTTTGCCCCCAAAAAAGTGACGAAAACAGGAAAAGACTGAGTAGTTACTCGGCATTCTTGCCGAACAAGGTTTCCGGACAAACTTTTAAAATACAATCTAACTTCTTTCTTGGCCGTCAGGAATGACGGCCCTCCTAACATTCGGCCTCTACTTTTTCACGAAGCGATAGACAAAGGCATACACAAAAACGGGGAAGCGACTGTTTGCCACTTCCCCGTTTGCTATATAATATAAGGTATAAGCTTATTTCTTCTTCAGCTGCGATACCAGTTCCACGGTGTCGCGGGCAATGACAATCTCCTCGTCGGTGGGAATCATCACCACCTTCACCTTGCTGTCGTCGGCTGAGAGCACCCGCTCCACCGAGCGGCAGTGGTTGCGCTCGCGGTCCATCTTCACGCCGAGATACTCCAGACCCTGTGTGGCATCCCAACGTACGCCTTCCTGGTTCTCACCAACGCCGGCGGTGAACACGATGATATCCACACCGTTCATGGCTGCAGCGTAGGCGCCGATATACTTCTTGATACGATAGTTGTACATCTGCAGAGCCAGGTGAGCCATCTCGTTGCCCTCGTTGTCGGCGTTCTCAATGTCGCGCATATCAGAAGACATACCCGTGATACCGAGTACACCGCACTCCTTGTTGAGGTATTCGGCCATCTCCTGCGGAGTCTTGTGCAGCTTGTCCATGATGTAGGTCACGGCGCTCGGGTCGATGTCGCCAGAGCGGGAACCCATCATCAGACCAGCCAACGGGGTCAGGCCCATGGAGGTATCGATCACCTTGCCATACTTCACGGCAGCCACGCTGGCACCGTTGCCGATGTGGCAGGTGATGATCTTCTGCGTCTTGATGTCCACACCGAGGAAGTCGCAGACGCGCTGAGAAACGTAGCGGTGGCTGGTTCCGTGGAAACCGTAGCGGCGCACGTGATACTTCTTGTAGAGCTCGTAGGGCACGGCGTAGAGGTAAGCATAAGGAGGCATGGTGCTGTGGAAGGCATTGTCGAACACTGTCACCTGAGGCACGTTGGGCATCAGGGCATCCACGGCACGGATACCGCGCAAGTGGCCGGCATTGTGGACGGGAGCAAGGTCGATGAGGCTCTCAATGCCCTTCTCCACCTCGGGAGTGACGATGCAGCTCTTCTCGAAGAGGTCGCCACCCTGCACGATGCGGTGACCGACTGCGTCGATTTCGTCAAGGCTCTTGATGGCGCCAATCTCGGGATCGAGCAGAACCTTGAACACGAGTGCTACACCTTCCTTGTGGGTGGGCAGGTCGGCCATGATCTTCTTCTTCTCACCGTTGTTGAGCTTCACCTTGATGAAGGCGCCGTCGATGCCGATGCGCTCTACGCCACCCTGAGCCAACACGCTCTCGTTGGACATGTCGTAAAGCTTATATTTGATAGATGAACTTCCACAGTTCAGTACCAGTACTTTCATAAAATGTTTGTTTATTGTTTTGATGATTAAATATTATACACAATCTGTTATGCGCGACGAATCTTGTTTGTTGCCATGGGTTGGAGTTGTGAGTGAATGAGTTTATTCTGAATAGAAAAGTTCTTCCTTATGAATAGAAACTTATAAACTTAAGTATTCAAAAGCTCAAGAACTCATAAACTCAAAAACTCATGAACTCAAATCAAACTCAAAAACTCATAGACTCAAGAACTTAGAACCTTATTTCTTTGCGTCCTGAGCCTGGCAAGCGGTGATGGCCACCATATAGTAGATGTCGTCTACAGAACAACCGCGGCTGAGGTCGTTCACCGGGCGGGCGATACCCTGCAGGATCGGGCCAATGGCCTGTGCGCCACCCAAGCGCTGTACGAGCTTATAGCCGATGTTACCTACCTCGAGGTTCGGCACGATGAGCACATTGGCTCTTCCGGCCACATTGCTCTGCGGAGCCTTCTTGCGGGCAACGGCAGGAACGAGAGCTGCGTCGGCCTGCATCTCACCGTCGACGTGGAGTTCCGGATAGCGTTCCTTGGCAATCTTCGTGGCTTCCACTACCTTGTCGATGATATATACGCTCTTGCCTGTAGCCTTGTCGATGGCATCCTTGGCCGAGCCCTTTGTGGAGTAGCTCAGCATGGCCACGATAGGCAGCTTCACGCCAGCCACGGCCTTTGCGGTCTCTGCCGTGCAGTAGGCAAACTGGGCCAACTGGTCGGCTGTGGGGTTCGGGGTCACGGCCACGTCGCTCATCACCACTACGCCGTCCTCGCCGTATTCCTTATGTTCAGAGATCAACAGCATGGCACCGCTGACGCAGCTGATGCCGGGGGCGCACTTGATGATCTGCAGTGCGGGGCGCAAGGTCTCGCCGGTAGTACTCAGAGCACCGGAGATCTGTCCGTCGGCCTCTCCCTGCTTGATGATCATGCAGCCCAGATAGAGGTTGTTCTTCGTCACCAGGTCGCGGGCCTGATCCAGCGTCATGCCCTTCTTCTTGCGGAGCTCGGCCAGGGCGGCTGCATACTCCTCGCTCTTGGGATTGTTGAGCGGGTCAACGATGGTGGCCTTGTCGATGTGGGTGAGTCCCCATTCCTCGGCGAGCTTCTTGATATGTGCCAAGGCGCGGTCGGCAGCCTTCAAAGTACGCTCCTCCTCTGCTTCGGGGAGCACGATGCGCTGCTTGTCTGCTTTGGCGCGCGCAACGATTTGCTGTAATAAACTCATAGCTATGAATAGTTATTAATAATATGTTTCAGTGAAAACATTATAAAAGGTGAGGCGCTGACAGGACTGCCTCGGAGCTTCCTTTTTCCTGTACCGTGCAAAGTTACTAAATTTTATCGGTAATCGCCCGGATAGGAAAATAAAATAATATAAAAAAGGCGTTGCGACTGCACCTTTCTTGCTGGATGAGCAAATAGTGGGTCATACGTCAGCCATCTCCTTCGTGAGCAGGCTTTCCAGTTCCTCAGCCGAGAGGCGGATTCCGAACTGTCCCTTGATGGCAACGCTGATGTTGCCGGTCTCTTCCGATACGACGATGGCGATGGCGTCGCTCTGCTGGGAGATTCCCATTGCGGCACGGTGGCGCAGGCCGAATTCCTTGGGGATGCGGTCGTCGTGGGAAACGGGCAGCACGCAGCCGGCAGCCTTGATGCGGTGCTTGCTGATGATCATGGCGCCGTCGTGGAGGGGCGAGTTCTTGAAGAAGATGTTCTCGATGAGCCGATAGCTGATGATGCCGTCGATGATCTGTCCGGCACTGCCCGTGTCGATGACCTCGTCCAGCGGCGTGCTGCGCTCGATGACGATGAGCGCTCCCACGCGTCCGCGGGACATGTGCATGCAGGCGTTGGTGATGGCGAGTATCTCCTCGTGGTTGGACTTGGAACCCTTGCCGCGCGAACCGCTGAAGAACTTCACGATGCCGCGCAACCGCTGATGGGCACCGAGCGAATAGAGAAACTTGCGGATCTCCTGCTGGAACAATACGATGAGACCGATGACACCCACCGACACCAACTTGTCCATGATGGCGCCGAGCAGTCGCATCTCGAGCACTTGGCTCACGAACAGCCATACGAGCACAAACACCATGATGCCGATGAAGACGTTGAGCGAGCGGCTCTCCTTCATCAGACGGTAGATATAGTAGAGAAGCAGGGCGACAAGTACAATGTCGATGACGTCCTTGATTCCGAATTCAAAAGGCATAGTCTATTGTTTGTTGTTGGGTGCTGATGTTACCATCTTTGTGTAGATGCGGCAAGCCTCCACTGCAGCCTTGACGTCGTGGACGCGCAGGATGTTAGCGCCCTTGACGAGGGCCAGCGTGTTGACGATGGTTGTGCCGTTGAGCGACTCCTCGGTGGTGATGCCGAGCAACTCGCGTATCATGCGCTTGCGGCTGACGCCAATCAGGATGGGCATCTTGAAAGCCTGAAGACGTTCGAGGCAGTTGAGTACAGCGTAGTTCTGGTCTACGTCCTTGCCGAAACCGAAGCCCGGGTCGAGGATGATGTCGTTTTGTCCTAGGTCGTGCAGCTTCTCAACGGCAGCGGCCATGCTCATCACGATGCCTTCCATCGTGGGCTGCACCGACTGGAAGATGTAGGGGCGATGGAGGGTGGCGACGGTGGAGAACATCTCCTGGTCGGCACCCTCACTGACGTCGTTGATGATGTCGGCGTCGAATTCCTCTATCGCCATGCGGGCCACGGAGGCGCGGAAGGTATCGACCGACACCACGGCGTCGGGCACCTCACGCCGGACGATTTTCAGGGCCTGGCGCAGACGTTGCATCTCGGTCTGCTCGTCGCACGACTCACTGCCGGGCCGGGTGCTGCAGCCACCCACGTCGATTATCTTTCCGCCCTCGTCGACGATTTGGTGGGCACGGCGCGCGATGGACTCCTCGTCCTGCACGCGGCTCTCTGCATAGAAGGAATCGGGCGTACAGTTTAATACGCCCATCACGATGGGGTGGTCAAGCTGTAACAGCCTGCCGCGGACATTTATGGTTAGTTGCATTCTCACTATTGTTTTTTAGTCTTTGTTCTCTCCCGTGCATCTGAGGATTTGCCGCAGAGTGGCACCGGTGAACAACTTGCAAATATAGCGATATTAATTGGAATATCGTTTTTCTTTTCGAGATTTTTCAAGTGTCGTGCTTCAAAAACTTTGTGATTCCCGCAGCCCCATTCGTGGTAGCTCTCCTATCGTCGCTTGACTGGGGTTACCGAGAGTCAGCCCATACTGGGCTGGTTGGTCAGTTCCATCTCACTTTGTAGACGGTAGGAGCGGCGGCATTCCTGCCGCCGAATGATTTACTCTTTATGAGCATGCGGTCTTTCTTTCTTGGCCGTCAGGAATGACGGCCCTCCTACAAACATCCATTGTTATTTGCCCTTTGATTGCTTCTCCCCTCCCTCTGTAGGGAGGGGTTGGGGGTGGGTCTTAGACTTGGGGGTGGGTCTTAGAGTTGGGTCTTCTATATATCTTATACCCAATCGCTGCTATGGCGATGCTGGTGACGGGAGCCAGGATGTTGAAGAAACAATACGGCAGGTAGGTGAGGGTAGGGACGTTGAGCACAGTGGATTGCGTCATGCCGCACGTGCTCCACGGGATGAGGACTGAGGTGACGGTGCTCGAGTCCTCAATGCTGCGGCTCAGAAGACGGGGCTCATATCCCTCCTTCTTGTAGATTTCGCCAAACATACTTGCGTTGACCATGATGGAGAGGAACTGATCGGCTGCCGTGGCGTTGAAGAAGATTCCCGAGAATACCGTCGACGCCACCAGTCCCACGCGCGTCTTCGTGAAGGGGATGACGAGGCTGACGATGTTGGCAAGCATTCCGCTGGCCTTCAGCACACCGCCGAAGCAGATGGCGCAGAGGATGATCCACACCGTGTTGAGCATTCCCGCCATGCCCCTCGTGGCCAGCAGGTCGTTGACGGGCGCAAAACCGCTGTCGATGGACGTGGAACCGAAGCTGCTCTCCATCGCGCCTTTGAACAGCACGAGTGCCGAAGGGGATGCTCCGGCCGTGGCAATGCCGCTCACCTCAGCGAGGATATGGGGCTGGAAGATGATTGCGAAGACGATGGCTATCAGCGACGAGGCAAAGAGCACGATGATGGCCGGCATCTTCTTGTAGATCATCACGCCCGTCGCTATCGGCACGAGCAGGAGCCAAAGACTGAGATTGAACTTCGACGACAGGGCCGTGGTGAAGGCCGAAGTGTCGATGCCTCCTGTGGAGGGGACGAGGAAACCGGCAACGAGGAAGATAATCAGCGAGAGGGTGAAGGCGGGGACGGTGGTGATTGTCATATACCGGATGTGCGTGAAGAGGGGAGTGCCGCAGAGCGATGAGGCCAGCACTGTGGTGTCGGAGAGCGGCGACATCTTATCGCCGAAATACGCCCCCGAGAGAATGGCGCCGGCCGTCCATCCGTCGCTGAAGCCCAGCGCCTTTCCAATTCCCATTAGGGCCACGCCGATGGTGGCCACGGTGGTCCATGAGCTTCCCGTCATCACCGAGACGATGGCGCTGATGAGGCAACTCGTGATGAGGAACACGTGGGGATTGATGATCTGCATGCCGTAGTAGATGAGCATGGGAACGACACCGCTCACCATCCAGGTGCCGGACAGCAGTCCGATGAGCAGCAGGATGACGATGGGCGACCCGATGCTGCCCACGGCGTGGTTGATTTCGGCCTCCAGCGTCTTCCATGTCTTGTGGAAGTAGAGCATGGCGATAAGCACGGCGATACTCGTCGAGACGATAAGCACCAGCTGGCTCGGCCCGGACAGAGCGTCGATGCCATAGACGCGGATCACGACTGCCAGGAATACGATCAGAAAGGCCACCGGCGTTATCGACAATATGTATTTTAAGCTGTTCCTCATACTTTGCATATTATTTTGCAAAGCTACGAAATAAAAATAGCTTTTTCACGCTTTTGATGCAAAAATATTTGGAAATATAATATCAAATAGTTACATTTGCATACAAACGAAAACTTGTACAATCATGTCAACATTAAGTAATTCAACATCAGTCCGCCTGCCGAATGACGCGTCACTTGCAGCCTTCGAGGAAGCCAAATCAGATGCAGAGCTGGAGGAACTGGACGTTGAACACTTCAAGGACTTGGTTACTTCTCTATGACGACAATAAAGATGACAAGTCAATCGTAAAATTGCTTCGTTAGGAAGCTATTCTGACAGATATTGCAAGACTACTAATAGATTATGGCTAACACGAATTTAGGCAATGCCAAAGCGGCCAAAAACGATGAGTTCTACACCCAGTATGCCGACATCGAGAAGGAGATGCAGGCATATCTGGACTATGACCCGGATGTTTTTAGGGGGAAGACAATTCTTCTTCCTTGCGATGATCCGGAACGGAGCAATTTCACTCTTTATTTCGCGCAGAACTTCGCAAGGTTTGGTTTGAAGAAGCTCATTAGTACGAGTTATGCTCCCGATGCCAAACGAGCAAGATATGGTATTCTGCCAAACCTTTTTCCGGAAGAAGAGGAAGATCCTAAGTTTGACCCCACAAAATGGCAGACCAAAGGAAAGATATTTATCCTCGACAGCGACAACAATGGGGATGGAGCTATCGATGTGCATGATCTCCAATGGAAATATCTGGATGGGGATGGGGACTTCCGCAGTAAAGAGGTCACAGCTTTGCGTAATGAGGCAGATTTTATCATCACCAATCCACCTTTCTCGCTTTTCCGGGATTTCATGGCATGGCTGATGGATGGAGGCAAACAGTTCTCCGTTATTGGGAATATGAATGCCATCACCTACAAGGAAGTTTTTCCGCTAATAAAGAACAACAAGGTGTGGCTTGGAGGAACTGGCTTCGTGACAGATATGGTTTTTGCTGTACCAGAAGGAGCCGTTGTTAAAGACTGCGATAGAAGAAAAGCTTCTCGGTTAGGTTATATAGGAAACTATACACGACTTGGTAACTCTTGCTGGTTCACAAACATAGAGCATGGCCGTAGGCACCAGCCTTTGGCACTCATGACTATGGCCGATAACATCAAGTTCAGTAGACATAAGGATATAAGGGGTAAGGAATATCAGCACTACGACAACTACGATGCTATCGAAGTACCTTATACCGACGCTATACCCTCTGACTATGGTGGAGCTATGGGCGTGCCAATATCCTTCCTTGATAAGTATTGCCCGGAACAATTTGCAATCATAGGACAGACGCAGGGCGATTCAGGGAAAGAGCTAGGCTTAAAACCCTTTGATCGTGAATTGAAAAAGCTAAATCCAAGTTTAAGAGATGGGCAACTCTATTATATGGAAAATGGGATCCCTGTAAAACCTTATGCCCGTATTTTAATCCGTAAAAAGCAATAACCATGAAGAAAGTCTTTTGGTCTATTCTGTTAATATTTGCCATCTGCCTCATTGCGGTGAAAGATTGTAGCGGTGACGACAAAGAAAAGTCTTCCGTAAGTGTAGATTCATTGTATGACAAAGATTCATCTGGGGGCGTCTATGATGATACTTCTTCCGGTACCAGCGTAGAATCATCGTATGACGACGATTCATCAGAAGGTGTTAAGATGGGTGGAAAAGTGACAGTGAATACTGATTGTCCGTGGGCTGCTGATGAAGATTCTTTTGAGAAAATGACGCGGTATGTCGTTGACCATGATCAGGCCGGGATTGCTCAGCTAATTTCCCTTGGTCTATCGGGAATCCTTCGTGAAGGGACTACAGGCATTGTTACGGATTTAGGATTTGATAAAGCCAAAATACGCCTTGACGACGGAAGAGAAGTTTGGGTCGCCGTGGAATTTCTTGACTAAAACAAAAGATTATGGAAACGATTCTAAGAACCGACATCACGATAGCTGACATCTGTAAAGGCTTCGTATATAACGAACTGGAGGGTAAAGGACTCTACGGACTAAGTGGGCATCTGGTCATTCAGCCGGAGTATCAGCGCAACTATATCTACGCTGACGGCAAGCGTGACGTGGCCGTCATCGACTCGGTGCTCCGTGGTTATCCTCTCGGCATCATCTACTTCAACAAAGTTGCAGATAACAAATTTGAGGTACTCGATGGGCAGCAGCGTATTACCAGCTTGGGTAGGTTTCTGACCGATAAGTTTCCTATAAAGGGTGAGGATGGACTTCCTCACTACTTCGACAGTCTCCCCTCTAACTTTCAAGAGAAAATCAACAATACCAAGTTGTTGATTTACGAGTGCCAAGGAACAGAGCAGGAAATCAAAGAGTGGTTCAAGACTATCAACATTGTGGGCATACCTCTCAATGAGCAAGAATTGCTGAATGCAGTATATTCGGGACCGTTTGTTACCGCTTGTAAGGAGGAGTTCAGCAACTCGTCAAACAGCAATATCCAGAAGTGGAGCGCGTACGTTAGAGGTACAGCCAACCGCCAGGACTATTTGGCATGCGCGCTGGACTGGGTGAGCCGAGGACATCGCAGCGATTATATGGCCGTGCATCGATTCGATGACAATATCACGGAAATCAAGGCTTACTTCAATACTGTGATCGACTGGGTGAGTGGCGTCTTTAAGGATGTCTTCTCAGAAATGTGCGGTCTCGAGTGGGGAAGACTCTACGAGCAGTTCCACAAGAATCCTTATGATCCTGATGAAGTGTCGGCCATGGTGCACAAGTTGTATAGTGACTATTATGTCACAGACAAGAAGGGCATCTTTGAGTATGTTCTTGGTGGCTGCAAGGATACTAAGTTGCTCAACATTCGCATCTTTGACAAGGCCACTATCCATGCTGTGTATGAGCAGCAGACAGCCAAAGCCAGAGCAAAGCGTGTCTCCAACTGTCCGTATTGTGCCATGAGCGATGACGACCGCTTGCGGTCTCGCATCTATAAGCTCAGTGAGATGGATGCCGACCATGTGACTGCTTGGTCAAAGGGCGGCGCCACAGACAAGAGTAATTGTCAAATGCTTTGCAAGACTCACAACAGAGCGAAAGGAAACCGCTGATATAGAAACGGAATTTGGAAAATACCCGGGATAAAAGGAGCTCCGGGTATTTTTTGTTGTAATGAAAAGCAGCAAACAATAAACGATTATAGTTGATTCATGTCTCGCAGACAGTTGTTGCGAATGTGCGTGACAGTTGTCACGAAGGTGACAGTTGTCACGCGTGACGGTCGTCACAAAACAACGTGATGGTCGTCACGAACGAACGTGACGTTCGTCACGAGCACACGTGACGGCCATCACGAAGAAACGTGACGTTCGTCACGAGAGAACAACTACTAGACACACCCCCGACTAGACCCACCCCCGGCCCCTCCCTACGAAGGGAGGGGGAGCGAAACATCGGAGCGCTAACGAAGGGAATTAGTAGGAGGGCCGTCATTCCTGACGGCCAAGAAAGAAGAGGAGACCCACCCCCAACCCCTCCCTACGAAGGGAGGGGAGAAGCCAACAATGTGTTAAGGTAGGAAGACCGCATGGTAGGAGGGCCGTCATTCCTGACGGCCAAGAAAGTATCTTGATGTTCTCTATTAAAGTGGTTCGTTCGGAAACCTTGGTCGGCAGGAATGCCGACCCTCCTACACTTCATGAATGAGTTCCGTTCTAGGTTTTTATTCGTTATTATTCTTCATTCCGCGAAGCGGAGCGTTTTTCTAATTCATAATTCACAATTCATAATTCATAATTGGCTGGCGCGGCAATGTATACATTATCTCTGATGATGTGCGTTTATTCGTTATTCTTCTTCATTCCGCGAATCGGAGCGTTTTTCTAATTCATAATTCACAATTCATAATTCATAATTGGCTGGCGAGTCAATTTATACATTATCTCTGATATGTGCGTTTAGATGGCAGTACCTCCAATTTTGGTAGGTAGTGCCTTCCAGGCACCGTCCTTCCTTTCGTTCTTTTCCGGGCACATGTCCGCTTCGCTTCCATGTACCCGGTTTCTGAGGTGTTGCCTTCCAGGCAATTACTCGCCTCAGGAATTTATACTTTTGATAAGTTAGGCTGCATCTCGGGAATACAAAATAAAAAACCGTTTTTATTTTGTATTCCTCTCGATTTGCACTAACTTTTGATAAGTTAGGCGGCATCTCGGAAGAAAAAACAAACGAGTTTGTTTTGTTCTTCCCTCGATTTGCACTAACTTTGTCGGAAAAACAACAACAATGGAAATAAGCGAATTATACAGTCTCTATTTGAAGTGCGGACAACAGCTCACGACCGACAGCCGCAACTGTCCGCAAGGTTCCATCTTTCTGGCTCTTAAAGGAGCGTCCTTCGATGGCAATAAGTTTGCCGCAAGTGCCTTGGAAAAAGGCTGCGCCTACGCCGTTGTGGATGAAAAGGAATATGCCCCCGAGGGCGACAGCCGCTATATTCTGGTCGACGACACACTGACCACCTATAAGGAGTTGGCACGCGAGCACCGCCGCCAGTTCTCTTTCCCCGTCATCGGTATCACCGGCACCAACGGAAAGACGACCACTAAGGAACTCATCTCCGCGGTGCTGGCAAAGAAATACAACGTGGTGCACACCGAGGCCAACTATAACAACGATGTGGGTGTGCCGCGTACGCTGCTCACCTTCCGTCCCGAGCACGAGATTGCCGTCGTGGAGATGGGTGCGTCGCATCCCGGCGACATTAAGAAACTCGTTGAATACGTTGAGCCGACCTGTGGACTCATCACCAACGTTGGCCGCGCCCACCTGCAGGGTTTCGGTTCCTTCGAGGGCGTGAAGCGCACGAAGGGCGAGCTCTACGACTTCCTTGCCGCCCACGACGCCCTGCTCTTCCTCAACAGCGGTGACCCCGACCTGCTGGAGATGGCCCAGCAACGCGACTTCAAGGGTATCGTCTCCTATGCATCCAACGGTGCTGACGAGGAGGCTGTGGTAACGGGCGAGGTGAAGAGTTGTACGCCCTTCCTCAACTTCACTTGGCAGTCGGGCTTGCATACGCCTGCCGCCAATCAGGAATACGAGATTGAGTCGCACCTCATCGGTGCATACAATATTAATAATATGTTGGCCGCCATCGCCGTGGGACTGTATTTCGATGTAGAACCCGAACTCATCTGCGAGGCGCTGCGCGAATACACGCCGAGCAACAACCGTTCACAGCTCACCGTGACGAAGGACAACCGCCTCGTGGTGGATGCCTACAATGCCAACCCGACGAGCATGAAGGCTGCTCTGGACAACTTCCAACTTATTGAGGCCGACCACAAGATGGTCATCATCGGCGACATGCTGGAGTTGGGCGAGGCTTCGGCTGAGGAGCATCAGCGTGTGGCCGACCAGCTGAAGAAGATGAATCTGGAAAAGGTGTGGCTCGTTGGCGACGAGTTTGAGCATACCGACTGCCCCTTCCGCAAGTTCCACAACGTGGAGGAGGTGAAGGCCGCCATCGCCGCCGACAAGCCCCGTGGCTGCTGCATCTTGATTAAGGGCAGCAACGGCAGTAAGCTCTGGCAGTTGCCGGAGCGGCTGTAAAGTTTTAGGCTTTTCTGACTGGTCGGACTTTTCTGACTTTTCTGATTTTTCGGACTGGTCTGATCAGTCCGACCAGTCTGATTGGTCCGACCGGTCCGATTAGTCTGATTAGTCCGACCAGTCCGATTAGGTAACTACTCAGTCTTTTTTGTCGGCGCAGCTAAGTTCTAAAGTTAAAGTCTTTTAAAGTTGTTCGTGACAGAAATCAAGTATTGTTGTATTCCGCCGAGATGTTACAAGTTTACATGGCAGGCGGTTCAACCTATGCCGTATTATGGAAGCATTTTCCACAGCTGTCTTGTTTTACCAAT